>CAYINH010000119.1:4078-7878 GCA_964364615.1 uncultured Gemmatimonadaceae bacterium | reverse complement strand
AGCTGGCCTTCGAGGGCAGTCCCCAACTTGCCCGCACCAGCGGCTCGGCCCAGGTTCTCTGGCATCACCAGTACCTGGCCATTCTCGGGGGCGGCCAGGACATGGGCACCAGCACGGTCCGCTTCCCGGAGGATCTCCAGAGCGAGTTGCTCGGGCAGCGAGCCTTGATCCAGGTGATGATGAGCGGGACCCAGTTCACGCTGTTCACCAACGGCCGCCAGATCTACAACATCCCCACCTTGCGGTTTCGGCGCAGCACCGTGCTCCGGATCTATCTCGGCGGGCTCGACGATGGCGATCGGGCTGTGTTCCTGGCCCGGGTGAGGCTGGCCGCCGGCGGGCCAACGGTCGTGGCCGCGGCGCCGCCAGTTCCATCAGCACCCTTGCCGGAAGCCGCCCCCTCACCCGGGGCCCGGACACCCACGGTGGCGCCGCCACCGCCACCCGCGTTGGAACCAGCGCCTCCTTCCGGTGCCCGGCCGGCAACGCTGGTGCCAACGCCCAGCCCCATCCTTGTCGGCACCGGCATCAGCGACATCACCGGCCCGGTGGCAGAGGTGGGGATGATGGGCTACGCCAAGTTCGACCAGACCGACATGGGTCTGCACACCCGCCTGTACGCGCGCGCCTTCACCTTCGCCAACCCGAACGGCAAGCGGGTGGTCTTTGTCAGCGCCGAACTCGCCATGCTCTTCAGCTCGGTCAAACAGGGCGTCCTGAAGAAACTGGCGCAGCGCTATGGCGGCTTGTACCACGACCGCAACGTGATGATCTCGGCTACCCACACCCATTCCGGCCCCGGCGGGTACTCGCACCACGTCCAGTTCAACCTCACCACCTGGGGCCACATCTCGCAGAACTATGCCGCCATTGTCGATGGCATCACCGAGGCCATCGTCCAGGCCCATGACCGGCTCGCCCCTGCAACGGTTTCGGTGGCGGCGGGCGACATCCCGGACCCGGTCAGCGTGAACCGATCGATGGCGGCCTACAGACTCAACCCCGACGCGCGCTCGGTCGCCCCACCAGCCACGACCGCACCTGCCGGGCCACGGCCATTGGTTCCCGCGCCGCCGCCATCGCCGTCCTGGCCGGACAGCGTGAACCGCGAAATGACGGTGCTGGGCGTCCAGCGCAACGGCGTCCCGGCGGGGGCGATCTCCTGGTTCGCGGTCCACAACACTTCGATCGGCCAATACAACCGGTTGGTCAGCTCCGACCACAAGGGCTTTGCCGCGTTTCTGTTTGAAAGGCAGTACGGCACCATCGCGCCGTTTCTTCGTCCCGGCGCGTTCGTGGCGGCATTTCCGAACGGCGCCGAGGGTGATCTATCGCCCAATCTCGATGTCTCGAATCCCAAGGAATTCAAAGGGCCGGGGAGCAACGAGTTTGAGTCGAGTCGGATCATCGGGGAGCGGGAGTGGAATACCGCGACCCGTCTCTTCACGGGCCCGAGCCAGACACCGGTCGTGGGCGACGTCGACTTCCGGCACTCCTTCGTCCTCATGTCGGGCCTCCTGGTGACGTCCACCAGCCACACCAACGGCGTCGGCCTCAAGTTCCTGTGCCCCGGCGCCTATGGCGTGTCGTTCATGGCGGGCGCCGAGGACGGGCCGACCGGCATGCTCGGCGAAGGTCTGGCGCTCGGGTCGCCCCAGTCGCCGGGGACCTTCACGTTTGCCGCGCTGACCGCCGCGCGCGCCACCGTCCTGGCCATTGTGGCGGGGATTCCGTTCGTCGGCCCGGTGCTGGCCGCGGCATTGACGCCCGTCATGGCGATGTCAAGCGATCCATGCCAGGACCCGAAGCCGGTCCTGATCCCCAGCGGCGCGCTCCAGTGGACGCCCGACACCCTGCCGTTCCAGCTGCTGCGGATCGGCCCCGTGGCAATAGCCGGAATCCCAGGCGAAATGACGCTCCAGGCCGGACGTCGGCTGCAGGCCCGGATCCTGACCTCGCTGGCGCCGCTTGGCGTGCAACGCGTCGTCCTTACCGGGCTGGCCAACGAGTACAGTGGCTACATCACGACACCCGAGGAATACGGCTCGCAGCAGTACGAGGGCGCCTCTACCCTCTACGGCCGACTGACCTTTGACGCTTATCTGCAGGAGTTCGGCAAGCTGGCCGATGCCATGGCCAGCGGGCAGGCCGTTGCGGCCGGACCGACGCCACCTGACCTGGGGGTAGGACAGCTCGAGCTGGCGGCTGGCGTGGTCCGGGACGAAGTGCCGGCGGGCGAGAGCTTTGGCCAGGTGCTCACCCAGCCGCCGCCCACCGTCACGCGCAGCGTCGGCGCTGTGGTGCGCATTACCTTCCGCTCCGGGCATCCCAAGAACGACCTCAGGCGCAACAACAGCTACTTCCGGATCGAGCGCGATAACGGGACCGACAACTGGGAGCTGGTGGCGTGGGATGCGATGCCCGAGACGAAGCTCTACTGGGACCGCCCGACCGACTGTCCGGGGGACCCCTGTTACTGGTCGAGGATCGATGTGCATTGGACCGTCCCGCTCGATGCCCCGCCAGGGGTCTATCGCATCCGGTTCGTTGGCTGGAAGAAGGGCTCAGACGGAACCCTGGTACGCTACCAGGGCACCACGGAGACTTTTTTGGTGCAGTGAGAGCTCAGTGGCCGGATCGGCAATCCTCGACCTTCGCACGGAGCACACTCGCCTTGCGTGCACACCGAGAGGTCGGCATCCCTCTCAGGTGAGCAGACGGTGTTCGTTGGGACGAATCCGGAGATCGGCCTTGAGTAGTATTCCGCCAGGGAAGCTCAGTCCAGCCGCTACGGCTTCCATCTCTTGAGATCATCTGCGGCCGCCTGGGACCCCCGGGCGGCGGCTCGTTCCAGCCAGACCACCCCGAGGGAATCACTCCGCGGGACCCCGCGGCCGGCAAAGTACGCCCGCGCCAGTTCGTACTGGGCGTCGGCCATTCCGGCATCCGCCCCACGCGCGAAGTACCGGGCGGCGGTGACCTCGTCGCGGGCCACCCCGATGCCCAGCGAGTACATCTGGCCGATCCGCAGGATCGACTGCGCGTCGCCGGCAGCAGCCGCCCGCCGGTACCAGTTGACCGCCTCCGACTCGTTCTTCGCGATCCCCTTGCCCGACTCCAGCATCCCGGCCAGCCATCGCATCGCCGGGACCACCCCTCGACGCGCCGCCGTGGTGTAGAGGTGGCTGGCCCGGACCGGGTCGCTGGGGATACCGTCGCCTGTTTCCAGCATCTGCCCCAGCCGGAGGGCCGCATCGGCCGATCCGGCATTGGCCGCCTGCTGGTACAGCTCGGCCGCCGCCGCCGCATCGACACCGGTGCCTCGGCCCGCCTGATACATCCCTGCCAGGGCGACCTTCGCCTCTGTCGATCCGCCATCCGCTTCGGTGCGGCAGAGCGAGAAGGCCTGGTCCCAGGCCGAGGCGCGCACGGCCGCGGTACAGGTCGCCAAGGTGGCGACTGCGGGAGTTTGGCCGGCTGCCGCTCGCGAGGGGGCCTCCTGTGAGGTGGCTCGGCGGTCACTCGGAGCAGGGGACCGGGTCCGCGGAGCCTGCGGGGTCTTGGTGTCCTGGCTGGCGACGGTGGGCGCAGCGGTATCAGCGGAAGTCAGGACGGAGTCCACCGCCGCCGGGCTCCCCGAGAAGAAGACACTCCTGGCCCAGAAGAGCCCGGCCAGCACCACCACCGTCGTGACGCCACCCGCAACGCTCCTCCCCAGTCGTCCGCCCCGGGCCGGGTTGGTGTGTCCCGCCCCGGCCGCGGGCGGGAACGGCATGCGGGTGCTGCTGTCGGCGAACGGC
>CAYINH010000119.1:0-4068 GCA_964364615.1 uncultured Gemmatimonadaceae bacterium | reverse complement strand
GCGTGAGGGTGTCAGGCCTCGGCCGGTCCTCCGCCGGTGTGGCGACGTCCGCCGCCGTGGCGATGGGTTGCGAGGCGGTGTCGGGCCTCGGGGTCAGCACCGCGGCGGAAAACGCCTCGATCGTCGGGTAGCGGTCGGCGGGCTCCTTGGCCATCCCGCGCTGGAGGGCGTCGGACAGGTCCAGCGGCACGTCCGGAGCCCGGTCCGCGGCCGGAGGCGGCGTCTCGAAGACCTGCTTGTAGAGCAGGGCCCGGGTGGTCTCTGCCTCGAATGGGTGCGTCCCGGTCACCATCCGGTAGCCCATCACCGCCAGCGAGTACTGATCGGAGCGGGCGTCCACCATCTCCCCGCTGGCCTGTTCGGGGCTCATGTAGTGGGGGGTCCCGACGATCAGCCCCGCCGTGGTGACGCCGCTGGCGTTGGGATCGATCGCCTTGGCGATCCCGAAGTCCATCACCAGGACCTGTTCCTTGGGCCCGTCCAGCATTACGTTCTCGGGCTTGATGTCTCGATGCACCAGCCCCGCCTCGTGCGCCACCCGCAGCGCCTCGGCCACATCGCGGAGGATGCGCCGGGCCTGCCGGATCTCGAACCGGCCCTCGTCCTCCAGCTTCTTCCGGAGGGTGACCCCCTTGATGAGCGGCATCACGATGTAGGCAATCCCGCCCGCTTCACCGACGTCGTAGATCGGCACGATGCCCGGGTGCCGCAGCGCCGCGACCGCCTCCGCCTCGCGCCGGAACCGGGTGAGCATCGCCTGGTTGACCACCAGCTCCGGGGAGAGAACCTTGACCGCCAGGTCCCGCTTGAGCCGGAGGTCGTGCACCGCAAACACCTCGGCGAACCCGCCCCGGCCCACCAGGTCGTCGACCCTGAAGTTCGACCCCAAGGCCTTGGTGAGCCGCCGCCGGGTGTCGATCACCGCCTCGGCCGACTCGAGGGAGGAGCGCGTGGTGGTGGTGCCGGCCGCGGTCATCCCGGTTGGCGTGGGGGTGCCACAGACCCAGCAGAACGCCGCCGCCTCGGGGAGGGGGGTGTGGCAGGAGCTGCAGACCATCGTCGGAGACGTCATCGCCAGCCTGGGAACATATGGTCACGAAGTTCGCCCGAGCGAGGCGGAAGTGTCAAGGAAATCAGGACTTCGACATCCGGGTCAGCCACGGCTCTACCGTCTCCAGCGTGAGCCCGGGAGCGGCCTGTGGGAAGAGATGGCCCTGATCTGGCAGGGTCACCACCTGGGCGTTCGGAGCCGCCTTCTGGAACTCCACGGCCGCCTCAGCCGAGAAGGTGTGGCTGGTGCCGCCCCGGACCACCAGCAGAGGAAGGTCCCTGGGGAGCCGGTCGACGGCGTCCCAGGTGGTGGTGTGGAACGACCGGTAGTACCAGGCCTCCCAGGCCCCCGACCATCGGAGGCAGTACCCGTTACTATCAGGCGCCAGCGCGGCCTCTGTGTAGCACCGGAGGGCTTCGTCGCTCCAGTCAGCGAACAGCGGCTTGTCCCGCCAGTAGTCGAAGGCCTCCTCCAGTGTGTCGAACTGCTGACGCCGGTTCAGCGCCCCGCTGATCAGCGGCGTCCGGCCCTCGAGCCCCTGCGGGCTGAGGGTGGCCACTTCGGCCATCCGGGCGCGGGTCATGACCGTCACGTCGAGCAGGACCAGGCCCAGAAAGCGTTCGGGCTCCCGGGCGGCGGCGAGGAGCAGGCCCACCGCCCCGAAGGAATGGCCGATCGCCAGGGCCGGTTCGATCCGGTGGTGGTCGAGCGCCCTGAGGATATCGTCCGCCAGCGGTCTCAAGGAACCGGGCTGGTCGGGCGGGGAACCGACTCCGGGCCAGAGGGCCCTCGGCGGGAGTGCCAGCAGCTGGTATCGATCCTGGAGCGGCCGGAACGCCGGGAGAAAGGTCTCGGGCGGAAAGCCGTTGGCCGGGGTCAGCAGCAGCGGAGGGCCGGTGCCACCGAGGTCCTGGATCGGAGGTGTCAGGAACATCGTTCGGGGTTGCCCCCGACTATGCGGTGGGTTCGGTCTGTGGAACCGGCTCGGAGGCCTGTCGGCTCCGATGCCTGATGAACAGCAGTGTGCCGGCGACGATCGCCAGCGGGAGCAGGCTCAGAAAGACGGTGGTCCCGAGGAAGGCCAGCCGGTTCTTGTCCCTGGGGTCGAAGCAGACCGGGCAGGCGTGCGCCAGCTCCGGGAGGGCCACCAGCAGCGTGGCTGCCAAACCGACCATCCGGGCAGTCTTGGTCACAGGTACACCCTGAGGTAGAGCGCGGGCCAGGCGAGGACCACGAAATACCAGAAGATGGCAACGGTGCTGAACTGGGCGGCGGTCAGTTTGCCGGCACCTGCGCGGCGCCGGGCCCAGACGAGGCCCAGGATCGCGGCCACCGCGTGGAGCGCGTGGGTCCCGACGATCAGGTAGAAGAACCCCCCGTAGGTGCTGGAGGTAATGGTCAGGCCCTCACCGATGAGCGCCACCCACTCCCGGCCCTGAGCAACCACGAAGAAGATGCCGAGCAGGGTGGCCCAGAGCAGGGGACGTCGGGCGTCGGCCGGCGATCGCTTCCAGAGCCGGTGGGCCCAGATGAGGACCAGTCCGCTCAGCAGAAGCGCCGCCGTGTTGACCATGGTGATGGCGACTGGCAGCCGTGGCTGACCGAATGGAGGCCATTCGGTGGCGCCGGCCTTGGCGATCGTGTGGGCCGCGATCATCCCGGCAAAGACCATCGCCTCGGTGAAGACGAACAGCAGCATCCCCATCACCCCGTTGGGCAGCACCTGCTGCCTGGCGGCCGGCTCGGGCCGATCGAGGGAGATGGTGGCGGCGGGGGTCATCTTGGCTAGTGCCTGAGGGTCTTCAGGTAGCCAACCAGGGCCTCGGCCTTGGCCTCGTCGTAGACGCTGCCCCACGGCGGCATTGAGGCCGACTTCCCGACCGAGGCCCCCCCTTCGCGGATCGCCTTGGCGAGTTCGGCGTCGGTCTTGCCGACCCAGAAGGCGGGGTCGGTGAAGTTGGCGGGTTTGGGCGTCAGGGCAGCGGCACCCGGTCCGTCGCCGGCACCGGTCGAGCCATGGCACGAGGAGCAGATCATGGCAAAGGATGCGGCGGCATCGAACGCTGCCGGTGCGGCGGTCGCTCCCTCAGCGGGCGCCGGGGCATGCTCCTCGGCTGGGGCGGCCTCGTCGTGCTCGGCGGCCTCGCCATGCGGGGGCGCAATCCCCCGGGCGGTGGCGGCGAGGGCGGCGTCATTGACCCAGTTCTTCCCCTGGTGCTTCTGCACGTCCACCGATACCGCGCCGTAGAACAGCACCATCAGCGCCAGCGAGGTGGCCAGGACGAGCTTGGCGATCCGCCGCTCCCACTTCAGATGCATGAAGTTCTGGATCACCATGTTGGCCTTGACCAGCGCGACGCCGAACGCGGTGACCAGGGTGACCCAGCCGATACCGAGAAACGGGCCGGCCACGCTGATGACCAGGAGGATCAGCAGCGTGAAGTAGATCTTCTGGTAGTTCGGATGATGGCTGTCGGACATTGGACGCCCCTACTTGGCGATGTACAGCAACGGGAACAGGAAGATCCAGACCACATCGACGAAGTGCCAGTAGATCCCGATCAGCTCGACCCGGTGGAGTCCCTTGCCCTTGGCGGCGTCCCGGGCGATGAACCCCATGATGATGGCACCGGCGATGACGTGCAGGGCGTGGAGCCCGGCGGCGGTGTAGTAGAACTGCCAGAATCCGTTGGAGGTGATGGTGTAGCCGTGGCTGATCTCGCTGGCCCACTCGAATCCCTTGACCACCAGGAACGTCACGGCCCCCAGAATGGTGAAGGTCAGGAACCGGGCCGCGCCCTTGCCATCGCCCCGCTCGGCGGCCTGGTGGGCCAGCACCGCCGTGAAGCTCGAGCTCAGCAGCACGAAGGTGTTGAAGGCGCCGATCCAGGTATTGGTGACCGCGGCGGCGTTGGCCCACTCCGGGTGTCCCATCCGGAACATCAGGTAGGAGGCCAGCAGGCCGCCGAAGATCACGACTTCGGAGGCCAGGACCCACCAGACGGCCAGCCGGCCGG
>CAYINH010000118.1:0-7893 GCA_964364615.1 uncultured Gemmatimonadaceae bacterium | reverse complement strand
ACGCTGTAGCGGAACACCATCCCGTGATCGCCCACCAGGTACGCCCGGTCCCGCCGAGGGAAGCTCCAGGCCCGTGGCGAAGCGGGAAATCGAAACGCACGCGAGTTCCACCGGTTTCCCCCGTCCACGGTAAAGCTCATCTTCTCGTGATACTCCAGCGCCCAGCCGACCTCGGGGTCGGCAAAGATCAGGCTGCCATAATTCCCGACGCTGGCGAGGAGACCCTTCCACGTCGCTCCGCCGTCGGTGGTCCGGGAAAGCTTTCCGTCGGTGGTGCGCACGATGCCGGTGTTCTCATCGGTGAAGAACAGGTCGGTGGCGCCGACCACCTCAGGATCGCCGGGGCCGACAAAGAAGTGCCAGCTGTCGCCGGCGTCCTCGGTCTTTGCCAGGATCGGCGGGTATTCGCATGGACCGACGCACTTTGTCTTCGCGACGAGGTACCCGACCGACGGAGTGACGAACTGAATCCGGCCGACGTTGCAGCCGATCTCGCGACTGAGTCCGCCAACGGTGGCTTTGACGGAGCATCCGGCGACCGGCTTCCAGGTTCTGCCGCCGTCTCGGGTCTTGAGAAGGGTCGATGGCACACTTCCCATCCCGAGGAATCCTGCCGCGACGCCTTCGGTCGGGGAGCTCATTGCCAGGGCATGGATGTACTGGGGGGCAGCGCCGAGGTCCTCCCACGACTCGCCGTCCTCGGTGAGCAGGATCCGGGCGGAGCTGCTGCCTGCTCCTCCGATCACCGCCCAGCCGTGGGTCTCATCCAGGAAGCGGAGCAGCCTGATCGGCTCTTCGCTGGCTTGGGGATCGCCACCCATCTGGGCCGTCCAGGTGGCGCCGGCATCCTTGGTGTGGATGATCGTCCCCTTGGATCCCGCCACCCAGCCCTTGTCGATGGTAACGAAGAAGATCTCGCGCAATTCGAGGTCTTCACTGAAGCTCACCGGCTCCCAGACGCCCTTGAACGCGGGCTGGGCACGAGCCGGTTGCTGGGCGGTCAGCGGGGCGGCGACGAGCAGGCCCAGCGCGACCCGCCAAGGACGCGTGATCGCGACGACTGTACGGGGGGAGATCGGCATTCGAGTGGCCTCTGTGAAAGATGCTTTACTCGATAGGTCACCGATCGGCGGCAGGCGTTACAACGGAGGGAGGCTCGAGTCCCCGAGGAGGATGAACGGCGCCCAGAAGGCCGGGTGGCTGGTGGCCCCTTCCGACCCGATCCACCTCTTGCGCACCGATTGCAGGGCCTCGGCCGGCGACCGGCCGCCGTACAGCTCGCCGTAGAGGTCGGTCATGAAGCGGAGGGTTGACCGATCCGTCACCGGCCAGAGCGTCACCAGGGTGCTCCGGGCCCCCGCCGCCAGAAACGCGTGCGACAGGCCGACCACCCCCTCGCCCCGCACCTGGCGTCCCAGCGCGGTCTCGCAGGCCGACAGCGTCACCAGTTCGGCCGTGAGCTCGAGGCGCCGGATCGCCGGAGGGTCCAACCGGCCTTCGGCCAGGACCAGGTGGCTCTGGTCCGGCTCGCGGTCGTTCACCCGCGCGTGGGTCGCAAAGTGGAGGTACCGGTAGCGCGCCGGCTCCAGTGCCAGCCACCGGCGCAACGTCACTGCCCGCCCGACCAGCAGGTCAGCCCCAGTGCTGCGATACAGGTCGCGGAGGGCGCTTGCCTCTTCCTCCGCGTACGGGAGATTGAGCTCCGGTCCTCGCTCGGGTTGTCGCGTCTGAGATCCGGCCTCCGGCAGGGCGGTCGAGCCCCGGGGATTCCCCACCGCCAGCATGGTTCGCTCCCATTGGTCCGGCGGCCTGGTCCGGGCCAGGACGGTGAGCACCGAGGCGGAAGGCCCGTAGATGATAGGGTGGGTCGCGCCCAAGGGGACCGCGTCGGCGGACGGAAGCAGGACCTCCAGGGGCAGCCGGGCGAGTGGCCCGTCCATGATGGCGAGCACGGTGGAGGCACCTGCAGGAGCCAGCGGTGCCAGGATCAGCTGGTAGACCCGGGCCGCCGCCGGACGCCACGCCGCATCGCCGGGACGCTCGATGGCCCGTCGGAGGAACTCGACCGCCGCTTCGAGCGAGTCCGCCTGGCCCAACCGTCGGCCCTGGATGTCGGTGCCGGTGACCCACCAGGCGTAGACCGCACTATCTCCCCAGAACACCGAGAAGAGGGCCGTCTCGGGGCGGTCCAGCAGCCGGGTCCTGATCTCGGCGAGCGGGGCGGGAGCCGGATGCCGCATCGAGGCGCGCCGATCATCACCTTGGGCAGCCGATTCCAGCACCTCAAGGGAGTCCCGGAGCGTCTGCAGCTCGGCCTTGACGATGCGGATCTGGGATGAGTCCCCGCCCGCCGCGGCCTCCTCGAATCGCTCCCGGAGCCGCTGTTTCAGTTCGGCCGTCAGGGAACCGTCCCGTGCGACGTCCCGCTCGGCGATCACCTCGAGCAGCATCCGGGCCCGCGCGCGCTCGGCGACCGCGAAGGCCGTGGCGCTCTGGTCGTGGGCGAGGAGAGTACGGATCGCGCCCTCGTACACGTGCCACTTGGGTTCGGCGATGCCGAGCCTGAGATCGCCCATCGAGAGGCGGCCGCGCCACGATTCCAGGAGATCGATGCCCTCCAGGAAGAACCGCGAGGCGTCGGGTCGACCCTCCAGTTCCGCCACGCTTCCCAGCAGGGACAGCACCTCGAGCTCCGCGTCCGGCGCGCCAAGCGAGTCGGCTACGGTCTTTGCCACCCTCACCAGCCGCCGCGCCGCGATATGGTCCTTCCGTCCGATGGCCAGTCGGACCTGCGCCGCCAGAATCCGGAACCGCTCGAACGCGAAGCCGCCGCTCACCGCGGACGGGAGCGCCCGCTCAAAGCTCGCCGCCGCGGAGTCGGGCCTTCCCTCCGCCATGGCAATCAGCCCCAGGTCGATCAGGGCGATGACCCGGTAGATGGCGGGGGCCGGGCCGCTCAGCGGCAGCGACCGCTCGACCTGCTCGCGGGCCGCGGCCAGGTTGTTGGCCTTGAGGAAGTACTCCGCCAGCGAGTTGTGGGCATATACCATCGACGCCGAATCACCCAGGGCGCGCGCCGAGGCGAGCGACTGGGTCATCAGGTCGATGGCCTGGTCGAGCCGGCCGGTGTAAGAGCGGAGCGCCGCCAGGTTGCTGATCAGGTAGCCGCCGGTGGAGGTGTCGGAGACCCGGCGGGTGATGGCCAGGCCCTCCTCGTACGCCGCCACCGCCTCGGTGAGGCGCCCGACCGCCGCGTACTCCACCCCCATGCTGTTGAGCACTCCCGCCAGCTGGTGGGGCGACTGGCCGTAGCGACGCTCCAACTCAAGCGCCCGCTCAGTTTCCTGGACCGAGCGCCGGAAGAGCCCCCGCCGGGAATAGATCGTCCCAAGCTGGGTATGGATCCGCGCTCGGAGTTCGCCCGCGTTCAGCCGCTCGGCCAGGGCCTGCGCCCGCTGGCAGTCCTCGATGGCCTGCTCGGAGCGCCCCAGCCGCGACCACAGCCCGCACCGCATCAGGTAGGTCCAGGCGTGGCGCGACGAGTCCGAACCGGCCAGGAGAAAGGCGTCCCGGATAGCCGCTTCGCTGCTGTCGGTGCGGGCCAGGCGCATCAAGGTCTGGGCCCACCAGAGCTGGGCCCGCCACCACCCGGCGGAGTCCTGGGCCAGGGCAAAGGAATCCCGCAGCCGCCGGTATTCCGGATGAGCCTGGAGAAACCGTCGTTCGTCCCGGAGGCTGTCAGCGGCGAAAAACGGGGAACGAGGATCCCGGTCGCTAACCTTGGCGCCATCGTCGGTGCGGCTGCACCCCACGGTGGCCGTAAGACACAACAGGGTGACCAGGGCGCGGCGCATCAGGTCAGGGGGAGTCGGCTGGGGGGTTCAGTGGAAGCAGGGGGGAGCGCCTCACCGGTCGGCGCATCAGGTCGAAACCCTCCACCTCGAGATACACTGGTGCGAGCCGGTCACTGGCCGACAGCGAGGTGGCGGAGATGTTGAGGCTGGTGTCGGTCACCTCCCGCGTGAACAAGAGGCGTCCGTCCGCCGCAAAGAGGCGCACGCGGTACCAGGCCACCGCGGAGTTGGCTGGCCACGCGGTGCGCCAGGCCCCGGCCGCGAAGCCGCTCTGGACCGCGAGGCTGTCTCCGGCGCCCCGGATCGCATCGGGCATGGCGGCATCGCGCGATGTCACCGCCTGCCAGCTTCCGAAGGTGACGATGCCAAGTCCTGCCGCGATGGCCAGGGGCCTCCACCACCTGCGCGGCCGGCTGGCCAAGGTGGCCCCGCCGCCGTGCAACGCGGCGCGGACTCCGGCACCGCCCTTGATGAGTTCCCAGCACCGGTCGCACCCGAGGTAGTGCTCCTCGAAGGCGTTCGCCTCGGCTTCGGTGAGGCGGCCCTCCAGGTAGCGGCAGTCCAGTTCGTTCTGGTCCACCAACTCGCAGGTCAACGGTTGCTCAGGCATCGCAGTAGAGTTCCCGGATTCGTCGTCGCGTTTCACAATCGCCACTCACCGAGCAGCGCCGCGAGGCGCGCCAGGGCCCGGTGTTTCCGGACCCTGAGAGCGCCAGGGGTCAGTTGGAGCCGGCGAGCCATCACGGCCGCGTCCTCTTCGTCGAAGTACAGGCGCCGGAGCAGATCCAGGTCGTCGGGGTTGAGTTTCGTGAGCGCCTGGCGCACCACGGTGCGCGCTTCCTCGCTCACCAGGGCATCAAGGGGTCCTGGACTGGCGGTGCCGGGGTCCATCCCCTTCATCAGTGTGAGGGCCCGTTCCTCGCGCCCCCGAGAGCGATAGTGATGCAGGCAGACGTGAGTCGCCGTCTGGAAGACGAAGCCGGCCAGCGCGTCGAGGTTCTCGACCCGGCCGTTGCGCAGGGCCTCGGTCACCCGGCGCAGCACTTCCTGCGCAAGGTCCTCGGCCAGGGCGGGGTCGCCCAGCCGGCGCATCCCGAACACCCGGAGCCGCTCCCAGAACCGCTGGGCCAGATCCCGTTCGAGTGCCTCGGTAACCGACAGCGGATGGGCCATGGGCGACCCGATGGAGGTGAGCCGGGAATCTCGGTCCCGGAGGGCCGGGCCGCAAGGCGTCGAAACCCGGGCGCCCGACAGCCCCTGCCACGAAACCCTGCCCTCGAGCATCCCGTAGGAGATCACCAGCCACCGGGTGGCCGTGATACACCCGGGGGGATATGATTCCACCCCAGCCACCGTCACCGTTTCCCAACGGAACGTGGCCGTCCGCGTGCTAACCGTCATCCGCCGTCCGGAGAACTCGTTCATGTTGAGACTGTCTCCCCGCAGGCCTGTGCTTCTCACGCTGGGCCTCCTGCTCCTTGCCGCCGAGGTTCCCGCCGCCCCGGCTCCGGTCGACACCGTCCGGAAGGGTCTCCCGCTGGAGGCAGCGCGGACGGCCCGGTTCACGACCAGCGAAGGCACCTGGATGTCGCTGGACGTCAGCCCCGACGGACAGACCATCGTCTTCGACCTGCTCGGCGACCTCTACACCATCCCGGCCGCTGGCGGCACCGCGACCCGGCTGACGAGTGGGCTGGCGCATGATATGCAGCCGCGGTTTTCGCCCGATGGCCGGACGCTGGTCTTCGTGTCGGATCGGAGCGGGGATGAAAACGTGTATCTGATACCGGTGGCCGGTGGCGAGGTTCGGCCCCTGACCAAGGGGGTTGACTACGGCTACCTGTCCCCGGAATGGATGCCGGACGGGAAGTATGTCGTGGTCAGTCGGAGTGGGGCCGGGATCGGGCTCGAAAAGCTCTGGTTGTACCACGTGGATGGGGGGATCGGGCTGCCCCTGGTGCAGAGCCCCGGCGGGCTCCGGATGATGGGGGCGGCGGTGGGCCAGGACGGCCGCTACATCTGGTATGCCTCGCGGTTCGGCGCCTGGACCTACAACGCCATCCTGCCGCAGTACCAGGTCGGGGTGTACGATCGGGAAACCGGCACCATCACCACGATGTCCGGCCGCTACGGCTCGGCCTTCCGGCCGGCCCTCTCGCCCGACGGGAAATGGCTGACGTACGGCAGCCGGCACGAGGCGGAGACCGGGCTCCGGATTCGGGACCTGGCGTCGGGTGAGGAGCGGTGGCTCGGGTATCCGATCCAGCGGGATGATCAGGAGTCGATCGCCAACATGGATGTGCTGCCTGGGTACTCCTTTACCCCGGACTCGCGCGCGGTGGTGATCAGCTACGGCGGCAAGATCTGGCGGGTGCCGATCGATGGTGCGGCGGCGACCCCGATTCCGTTCGTGGTCAACGCCGAGGTCGCGGTTGGCCCCGAGGTCAAGTTCGGGTACCCGATCGAGGACGCGGCGACCTTCACGGCCCGGCAGATTCGGGATGCGGTGCCCTCGCCGGACGGACGGTGTCTCGCCTTCACCGCCCTGGATCGGCTCTACCTCATGGATCTGCCGAACAGCACGCCGCGACGGGCCACCAACGCCAACGTCGGCGAGTTCGAGCCGGTCTGGTCGCCCGACGGAACCGCGATCGCCTACGTGACCTGGGACGACCGGAACGGCCATCTCATGCGGGTCAGCGCGTTGGGAGGCACCCCGACTCAGCTCAGCCGGATGTCGGCCTACTACCAGCACCCCGCCTGGTCTCCCGACGGGAGCCGGATTGCGGCCACTCGCTCTTCGGCGGAGGGTCTGCGTGAGGCCGTCGATCCCTTCATCTTCGACGGATTGGGCGCGGAGTTCGTCTGGGTTCCGGCGGCTGGCGGCCCGGCCACCGTCATCGCGCCCACTCGAGGCCGGGCGGGTCTCCACTTTACCCAGGACAAGGACCGGATCTTCCTGTACGGTCCGGCCCAGGTCGACGCGCAGCCCGGCTTCCCGGGACTCCAGTCGACGGTGACATCGTTGCAGTCGATGCGGTGGGACGGGACCGACGTGAAGGCCCACCTGCAGGTCCGGTGGCGGTTCGCCAGCCCACCGCAGGCCTATGAGCAGTCGCGCACCTCGGATCTGCTCATGCCGCGCGACTTCAGCAAGGAGCCCTCGCTCCCGGTCGTTCCAGTGGACGCGGTGTACATGGCCCCGTCCGGGGACATGGCCATTGCCGAGGCCGACAACTCTTTCTGGGCTATCACCGTCCCCAAGGTCGGTGGTGTGGTCCCGCTGGTGGTGGTCACCAAACCCGACAGTGCGTCGGTCCCGGTCCGCCGGCTGAGTGACATCGGCGGCGAATTCCCGGCTTGGAGCGGGGACGGTCGCACCGCCCACTGGTCGATCGGCAACGCCTTTGTGAGTTACAACCTGGACCAGGCCGGGGCCGACACGGCCTATCGGCCCAGCGAGATCCGGGTGCAGGTGTCCGCGACGCGCGACATCCCTCAGGGCACCGTGGTGCTCCGGGGGGCCCGGGTGCTCACCATGCAGAATCGGGGGCAGATCGAGAACGCCGACGTGGTCATTCGCAACAACCGGATCGTGAGTGTCGGACCCCGCGGCGCGGAGCCGGCGGGCGCCCAGGTGATTGACGTCTCAGGAAAGACCATCATCCCCGGATTCGTGGACACCCACTCGCACATGTGGAACTTCTGGGGCCTGCACTGGACCCGGCCGTGGATCTACCAGGCCAACCTGGCCTACGGGGTGACCACGACCCGGGATCCCCAGACCGCCACCACCGATGTGTTGTCCTACGCCGACATGGTGGAATCGGGCCAGATGCCGGGCCCGCGGGTGTACTCCACCGGTCCCGGGGTGTTCGGGTTCTTCGGCGGGGTTCAGAGTCTGGACGACGCGCGGCGGGTGCTCCGGCGGTACAGCGACTACTACGATACCAAGACCTTCAAGATGTACATGGGCGGCAACCGGTTGCAGCGCCAGTGGCTGATCATGGCCGCCCGGGAACTCAAGCTGATGCCCACC
>CAYINH010000117.1:0-7985 GCA_964364615.1 uncultured Gemmatimonadaceae bacterium | reverse complement strand
CACCACATCCTTGGCCAGCGCGACCTTGCGATAGCTCTCCACCGCCTCCCGCCGTGCCGCCGTCGTCAGCCGGTCCACCAGGGGGTGTTCCGGCGCCAGCACCATGAAGGTGGCACCGAACAGCGTGTCAGGCCGGGTGGTGTACACCCGGATCGGCTCGCCAGCGTCCGTGGCGAAGGCGATCTCCGCTCCCTCGGAACGACCAATCCAGTTTCGCTGCGCCGCCACGGTGCTGGCCGACCAGTCCATCTTGGTCCGGTTATCGAGATTCCCGAGCAGCCGCTCGGCGTACTCGGTGATCCGGAAAAACCACTGCTCCAGCAGCCGCTGCTCAACCTGGACCCCCGGATGGCGCTCGCACTCCCCGGCGATCACCTGCTCGTTGGCGAGAACCGTCTTGCACTCGGGGCACCAGTTGACCGCCCCCTTCTTCCTGTAGGCTTTCCCCGCCTGGTAGAGCTGGAGAAAGAGCCACTGGGTCCACTTGTAGTACTCGGGATCGGTGGTCGAGAGCGAATGCCGCCAGTCGAACATCCCCCCCATCCGGGTCAGCTGCCGGCGGAAGTTGGCGATGTTGCGGGGGATCAGTTCGCCGGGATGGATCCCGACCTTGATGGCGTAGTTCTCACTGTGGATCCCGAAGGCGTCGAACCCGATCGGCTCGAACACGTCGAATCCCTGCAGCCGTTTGAACCGGCCGAAGACGTCGGCCCCGGTAAAGGCAAACAGGTTCCCCACGTGGAGCCCCTCGGCGGAGGGGTAGGGGAACATCATGAGGTTGTAGAACGGCCGCGGAGCGCCATCGAGGTCCGGCTCGTTGGTCCGCCGCTCGGCCCACCGGCCCTGCCATTTGGGTTCGAGCTGCCCGGGGTCGTAGCCGATCGGGCCTGGGGTGCTGTCGGTCATGCCCAAAGGTAAATACCCCTTGGACTTCCCGGCGGGATGATGGTCATGGGCCTGAAAGGGACAGCGCCGGCTTCTCAGTCCGGGTCGACCGCGATGGGTGGGATGACTGCATCGGATCGCGAGGTCCTTGACCGGCCCCGAAACGGTGAAGATGTCAAGAGAAAAGGAGACAGGACCCGTCCCGTTTGGGGGGTTGGAAACTCTTGACATTAACTCTGGCGGTGGTAGTATGCGGCGACAGTATAGCGAAAGAAGACATCAGGGCTGACGTTACCAGTGCCGCCAGTGTCGGCCGCTCGGAGATTGTCCTACCCTGGAGTTGGTTGATCCGATGACGCTGCGGGGGTTCGCGTTGCTCCAGTCCGGGCCATTCAGCTGTGAGAGCTCGTACTCGGCCTGACAGACGGTGATGGTCCGGGTGTCCGGTGATCCCGCGAGCTGCCTGGCTTGGGCGAGCGGCACACTTTCCATAGACGTTTGCATCGGTGTCTTCCCGTAACACCACCTGGTAGAACTTCATCAAGGATCGTCTTCGGGGGCCGCTCGACGATCCCGTTCGTCCGCGGGGGCCGCACCGGCCCGCCCGCCGCTCGAAGAACGGCAACACGCGGTCATTGTTCAGGAATCCAGGACCGCCAGGGGAGCTGTCATGCCGAGCCGGACCGTCGCACTCACGCCAGGGTGGGCCCTCGCACTCGCCCAGTTGTCCATCGCCGCCGCGCTCCCCGCGCAGCAGGTGGCGCCGGCCATGCCGATCACCGTCCTCGCCGCGCCGTCCCGGATCATGGCCGCCGGTTCGACCACGATCAGCGGAACCACCGCATTGGCCGGCAACACCTCCGGCGTGGCCCTCAAGGTCCTCGGACCCAATGGGGCAGTGGTGCTCTCCACCTCGCTTAAGCCCTCGGCCACCGGCGCCTACTCGACCAGGTTTGCCAAGACCGACGCCGTCGGGAGCTACACCGTCAGGGTGACCGCCCCCGACGGCAAAGGCAGCGCGACCACGACCTTTTCCGTAGTTGCGCCCGGGGTGATCCCCGACCTCGTCGCGCGCAAGGCGGATTCCCTGGTCCTCGCGGCCACCAAGGTGATGGCCAACATCCGCCAGGGGATTGATGGGATGGCGCCATCGCCGGCCAAAGACCAGGCCAAGGCACGGGTCGCCGAGGCCGAAGCGAAGGTCGCCCAGCTGCCGGCGCAAGTCGGGGTGCTGCGGAAGCAGCTCACCGACGTGTTCCAGGCCCGAGCCAAGGCGCCCAAGCCGATCCCCGAGTGGGACGGCTACCTCGATGAGATGTCCAGATGGGAACAGGACGCAACCGCCGCTCGCGCCAAGCTCGACAAGCTGGCCCAACCCAGCGCCCAGGGCACCGAGGGGTGCGCCGACCTCGACCGCTACAACGAAATGCTCACCTTGACCTCGGAAGCGATCAACTACGTCAAGGCACCCTTCGATCTCTCCAAGGCGTTCTTCTCCGACAAGATCCCCGGAGGGCTGGTGGCTCGTGCGGGGGCCGACGGTCTCAGCAGCGGGGAACGCTTTGCCCTCGTTCAGTCGATGAAGCTCGCGGTGTCCGCCCTCGAAGGTCCCGCCGGGCTGGTCAGTGCCGTGCCCGGCTTCCTGCTCGACACCGGTCAGTTCCTCCTCCAGCAGGGATTCGCCAAGTACTGTGAGAAGTGGGAGGGACCGATCAAGGCCACCTTCCTCGGCGAGTCGTTCACCCGCCAGGGCGAACCCTTCTTCGACTACACCATCGAGCTCGAAGGCAAGCTGATGCTGCTGTATGCCAAGGGGGTTCCCAAGGGCGCCCCGGTCAAGCTGTCGGGATTCCTCGAGGGCACCGGTCGCTTCTCGATTCGCGACAACCCCAAGCCGGTTGCGCGCCTCGTTCCAGGCACTGTGCTGTTCCATCGCATCCAGGCCCCACCGGGCGGCGGCTACTGGGACGAGATCGGCATGGCGAGCCGGAGTCTGGCGCCTCACGGCTTCCGCATTCCGGTCACCGGCATCATGGCCGGCGACTCGGTGCTCTTCCAGCTTGGCGCGGCCGACCACGACTTCGGCGCCACGATCAAGGGACTCTCCACCTGGGTCATCATGCCGGCGGGCGGCCTGGTGCCCCAGGTGATCAATTCCGCCTTTGACCTTCAGAAGGCCCATCCGATCATCGAACGGGTGGTCCGCCGCCGCCCGGTGCTCCGCATCACCATCTCGGGAACTGCGATGACGGCGACGGGGTCCTTCAGCCGGGACACTACCAACGCCGACAAGACCGCCCGGGTCCGGACAACGCTCACCATCAAGGCCTGCAACCCCGGCTGTGTGCCTCTGCCCTTCACCCCCGGCGCCAAGAAGCCCTGATATGATGATCCGCTCCGGAGTCCTCGCCCTGGCCGGTGGCGCGCTCCTGGCCACCGGGCTCGCCGCCCAGGCCGAGCAGTTGAGAGTGCGGGTGGGACTCGAGCTCACCTATGCCGCGGTCAACCAGGGTGAGCCCGATTACGAATCGATTCTGGCCTTCGTCCGGGGGGACAGCACCGAGTTCACCATCCGGTGGTCGTGGAATCGCGGGCCGGAACGCCGCTGGAAACACTCCGAGCGCCTCCTGTCCGCCACCGAACGGCGGACCGCCCGCTCCTTCTACATGTACGGCAGCGATCTCGACCCCCGTCAGTTTCGCGGCACTACGCCGGCGATGTTGTCGGCGGCGCTGCTGCGCGGCCTCAAGACCACCGGCCAGGTGGAGGCTGTGGTGCTCCAGCCGGGTCTCACGTCCATGCCGTTCCGGGGCCGCCTCACCCGGATCGGTTCGGTCACCGAGCCCTTTCCGCTCTATCTCGACGGCCGCCGGATCGAGCTGCCGGCGATCCGGGTCGAAGGGACCTTCACGGGCGATCGGCCACTCACCGAGCAGTACCTGGTCCTCGACAATCCCGCCGCGCCCTGGATCCTCTCGGTCCGGACTGCCGCCGCAGGAAGGACCGCCGGATTCGAGGCCCGCCTGGCTCGGGTGGAGAGCGGCGCCCGGACCGGCGGTCTGGCCGAGGAACTCCGTGCCGCCTGTCGCGCCACCCTCCGCAATCTCTATTTTGCCACCGGGTCCGCCGAGATCGACACCACCTCGGCGCCGACGATCGCCGGGATCCGCACCATGCTGGCCGCCAATCCTGCCTGGCGGATCGAGATCATCGGCCACACCGACAGCATCGGGACCGCGCCCGCCAACCTCGATCTCTCGCGGCGCCGGGCCGAGCGGGTCAGGGCGATGGTGACCGCCGCCGGCGGTGCCGAGTCGGCGCGGGTTACCGCGGTGGGGAAGGGCGAAACCGAGCCGGTGGCTGACAACGGCACCGTCGAAGGACGGGCGGCCAATCGGCGGGTTGACCTGGTGCGCCCGTGCACCAGGCCCTTGTAACTCAGGAGATACGATGCGAATCAGCCCGCTGTCCTTGCTCGCAAGCGTGGTGTTGGCCGGATGCGCCGGGACGAACGATGGGGGGACGCCGGCCGATTCAGCCGCCGCCGCTGCCGCCGCGGTCACCGGTCCCGATCCCTGCACCCTCGTTTCCCAGGCCGAAATGGAGGCGCTGATCGGCCCGCTCGCCGAGCCGCCCTATCGGGTGGATGCGGACCGGCGGCCCCGCGTGGACGGCGAGGGCTGTTTCTATCGGGCTCGCGACCGCCGCAACGTCACCCTCCTGGTCGACTTCGTGGATGGGCCCTTGTCGTTCAGTATGCTGGCCGGAACCGGCAAGTCGGTGACCGACGTGCTGATGGGGTACGATGCCGAGACCGACACCCTCGAGGGGAAATGGGATCAGATCGGGGCCGCCTTCGGCCAGTTGATCGTCCTCAAGGACTCCGTCTCGGTGCAGGTCGACCCGTTCGGGTCGCGCATCGGTCTCCCCGGCGCAGTGCGCGTCGCCGCCTTGGCGGTGGGGCGAATCGGCCGGCCGCTCGACTACAATGGGGCCCGCGCAACCGTTGCCCATCGCGAGCCGGAGGCCACTCCACGCAATCCGTGCGATCTGGTGACCCGGGCCGAAGTCGAAGCACTGATGGGCGCCCTCGAATCGGATCCGAAGCCCACTGCCGACGGGACCGGCTGCGAGTTCGCCACCAAGCTGGAGTTCTTCGGCTCCAAGGTGAGCCGTACCCTCGAAGTGACCTGGACCGACGGGTTCCACCTCCTCGGGCAGGAAGCCTCGGCGATGGGTGGCGCCGCCAAGATCATGGCCAACCAGATGGACGCCGATCTGCCCCGGATCGGGCAGGACACCGTCGGCGAGGCGGAGCCGTGGGACCAGCGGGTTACCCTGGTGGGCGGCGTCATCCACATCGTCAAGGGTGACGTCGGACTGCGGATCGCGGGCGATGGGGTGGGCGGCTTCGACGAGGCCAGGGCCCTGGCGCTGCTTCGCCTGGCGGTACGCCGGCTCTAGTTCGGAGCCCGGCGCAAACCGGCGTCAGCGTGGTGACCACGCCCGCCGCGGACACCCCCGGACCTAACCTCCGGACTTGGCGACCCGTGGGGTGGCCGGGTGTCCCCAGGTGGCCCTGCGTTTCCCCCGAGGGGTCCGATCCGCTCCACGTCTCTACAGGCCCTCGCCCGCTACACCCTCGCGCCACTCCTTGGACTTACGACCCGGGGCTGCCAGATCTGACAGCCGTCGACGCCTCGCTGAGCCGGACCCCTGTGTCCCGTCCGGCGAGGGTGATAGAATCCTCCTCATGTCCACCCGCCATCCCCTGGCCAAGGCGCTTGAACGGTTAGCGATCCTCGCGGTGTTGGGGTTGACCCTCGTCGCCATGCTGCTCTGGACCCTGGAGGAGTCACGGGTTCGCGATGCCGACTCTGCGCTGATCGTCTCCACTGCCGTGCGGGGCGCCGGGGCACTGCTCGACCTCATCCCCCAGGACATTGGGGCGGATGGTACCCCCGAGCTCCCGGCCGGGGTGGCCGCAGCCATCCACTCCATCGCCCACCAGAGCAGTGAGGCGCTGGGGGTCACCGTGCTCGGCCGGGATGGCGTCGAGGTCTGGACCTCGGAGGAAGCAGCCGCGGCTCCCTGGTCCGATCCGGAAGCCCTCATGCCTCCGCTGGGTGATGTCCGGGTGACCGCCCTCGGCGGCCAGATCATCGCGACCACCCGGGCTCAGGGGACCGATCTCGCCGTCCTGGCCTGGACTCCCGCGGCGCACCTCAGAATGACCTGGTCGCTCTTCCGGAATGCAGGCCTCTTTGCCCTGGTAGGGCTGATCCTGTTCTATGTCGGCTGGCGGGTGCTCGACCTGAAGGTCCTCCAACCGATCGAGGCCGCCGAGCGGGTGACGATCCAGGTCTCGAAGGGCGACCTGCAGGTGTCCGAGGCCGCGTTCGAGCAGGTTGGCGGCGGCCCCCTGACTCAGGCGCTCCGCACGATGGTCGGTTCGCTGGTGACCCTGGTAGGGGAAATCCGGGTCGGAGCCGATGAATCCGCTGCGATGGCCGAGCAGATTTCGGCGGCAACCCAGGAGATGGGTGCTTCCACCCAGGAGGTGGCCTCCACCACCAGCGATCTGACCGACCGGGCCACCCGGCAGGCGGCGCTGGTCCGCGGCGTGGCGGACGATGCCGGACGGATTCTCGCCATCGCCCACGAACTTGCTGCGGGATCGCTCCAGGCTGCTCAGCGGAACACCGCGCTGGCCGAGTTGGCCCGGACTCACCGGGTGGGCCTCGGCGCGGGGGCAACGGCGCTGGACCAGCTTGCCGAGCAGGCCGCCCGCGGCGTCGAGGAAGCCGACGCCCTGAGCCGGACCGCCGAGGCGATCGAACAGTTCGCCACCCAGGCCGCCGGCATCGCCCGCCAGACCCACATCCTCGCCATCAATGCCGCCCTCGAGGCCGAGCGCGCCGGAGAGGGAGGCAAGGGTTTCACCGTGGTGTCGGACGAGGTGCGGCGGCTGGCCAGTCAGGCCGGTCAGGCCGCCAGCCAGACCCGCGACACGGTCCGGCTGGTGGTGACCCAGGTCGCGGCCGCCCGGAACCGGCTGCTCCGGCTGAGCGAAGGGGGCCTCAAGGCCAGGGAGACTGCCCAGTCGGCGGCAGCCGGACTCGGCCAGGTGGCCGATCAGGCCAATCTGAACGATGAATGGACCCAGGGGATTTCCAAGTCGGCCGAGGAGGTCCGGAAGCTGGTCGAGGGGATCGCCGGCCGGTCCGGGGATCTCACCAGTGGAACCGAGGATTTTGCCGCTTCGGCGGAGGAGATCGCCGCCGCGGCCGAGGAGCTCAACGCCAGCACGGAGGAAGTGGCCAGCTCGGCCACCAGGCTGGCGGACGCCGCAGTCCGGCTCACCGGCTCAGTGCGGTCCTTCCGACTCCATGACTAGCCCGTCTCGTTCCGTCGTCAGAAGAAGAAGATCTGGTCTCCGCTCCCGCCAAAGCGAGGGTTCACGATATTGTTGAAGATCGAGCCGAAGGTGTAGCTCAAGCCGACCGAGACGAAATAGCGGTAGCTGGTCTGGAGTTGCCTCAACCGGAGCAGCACCTCCTCGTCCGTGGCTCCCCCCTTGGGCAGGTAGCGCTGGTCCCGGAGTCGGCTGTAGGAGCCGAAGAAATTGGCCTGGAGGCCCTTGACGACCCGGATGTTCAGGCTCCCGAACAGGGTGACGCGGTTCTGGCTCCAGTCATCCAGGTTGTTGCCTCCGCTCAGCGAAAGATTGGTCGACCCCCACGGTTGCTTGGTGACCAGCGACGCGGTCAGGCTCTGATTCGGCCGAGTCTCTGACACCTTGTCGAAGATCGTGGTGTCCTGGTACTGGAACCCGCTGACCCCGATTTCATACAGGAACGTCAGCTGGCGGGTGGTGGACTCGTGGTAGGGAAATACGTTGAACTCCACCCCGGGCCTGACCCGCAGAGCCAGGTCCGTGTTCTCGTTGTCGGACCGTCGGGCCGAGAGGTTCATCCCGGCCGACCAGTGCTCTCCCAGACTCCTGACCACCAGGGCGCTCCCGCCAGTGCTGATCAGCCTGCTGTCGAACGAATCCCCGCTGTCAAGCGCCTCGAACGATTTCTTCTTTTCGGCCGTCC
>CAYINH010000116.1:0-7998 GCA_964364615.1 uncultured Gemmatimonadaceae bacterium | reverse complement strand
CTGGCCATCGTGGAGCAGGATGTTCTCGGGCTTGATGTCGCGGTGGATCACGTTGTGGCGGTGGGCGTAGTCAAGTGCGCCAGCAATCTCGCTGGCAATCCGTACCGCCTCGCCCACAGGCAGTTGCTTCTCCCGGACGAGCCTGTCTCGGAGCGACTCGCCTTCGACAAACGGCATCACGTAGAAAACGGTCCGCGAACCCTCCCCTGCGTCGGGGTTGCCGATGGTGACCTGCCCGGAGTCGAACAGGGGCAGGATGTGCGGGTGCTGGAGGTTGGCGGTGGTCTTGATCTCCGCCAGAAACCGTTCGGCGCCGATGACCGCGGCCAGTTCGGGGCGGAGCACCTTGACCGCCACCTGGCGGTCGTGCTTGAGATCGTGGGCCAGGTAGACGGTGGCCATGCCCCCGGCCCCAAGCTGGCGCTCGATCCGGTAGCGGTCGGACAATGCCGCGGTGAGGCGGTCGATGATCACCGTCATCCTGGAGTTGGTGCCACGGGTGTCTCCTCCTCAGGCAGGACCGTACCAGCCACTGGGAACCATCGTGCACCGGCGAGCTCGGGCTTCAAGACCTTGAGCGCCACCTTGCGCCTGTGCTTGAGGTCCTCGGCCAGGTACCCGGTGGCCATGCCGCCCTGGCCCAGCTCGCGCTCGAGCCGGTAGCGACGGCCAAGGGCGGTCGAGAGCCGTTCGGTGATCGCACTCATTTCGGCACCAGCCGCTTCAGCTCCTCGAAGAAGCCCTCGACCACAACCAGCCGGTCCGTCCGATCGGGGTCCGAGAGGCGGACCATCACGAACCGCTCGTCGTCCGGCGTGATGGCATACTGTTGATGGGCGGAGTTTGTCAGGTACCGGGACAGCGGAAAGAGCGTTTTCCTCTCCCCTGCCACGAACGTGGGGCCGGGCTTGATCTCCATCACCATCTGCTCGACGGGGGAGCCCGTGGTGCGGTAGAACAGCTCTTGCCCCGAGTGCGCCCAGACTGGTTCCTGGCCGCCCTCCGCGGAGATCTGCCACCGGCCGTCGCCGGTGTTCGGGAACGGGCGGACGTACACCTCGGCCCGGCCCGATTCGTTGGAGACATAAGCAAGCCAACGACCGTCCGGCGACAGGGTCGGCGCCGTTTCGTAGGCGGCAGTAGCCACGAGCGCGATCGAGGAGTCCGACCCTGTGCGACGCGCGTACAGATCCCCCTCGCCCACGAACGACCCGGTGCGGTAGACCAGCCACACCCCGTCGCGGGAGAACGTCACTTCATCCACCGGACGTTCCACGTCCAGCAGCAGCGTCGCTGGGCGGCTTCCATCCGCGAGCTGCTGGTAGAGATCGCGATTGAAGCCGCGCGAGGACACGAAGGCCAGGAATCGGCCCTCCGGCGACCACGCGGGCCTGACATTGTCACTGCCCTCGGTGGTGAGCTTCGACAGCGGCCCCTGGCCGAGCTCCTTGATCCAGATGTGGGACTCGAGATGCCGGGCGCTCACCGCCAACCGGGTACCGTCAGGCGACAATGCCGGATCCCCCACCAGGCCGGTCCATCCGGGCGCGACCGGGGTCGCCGACCCGTCGCGCCCCACCCACACCACCTCCTGGGTTCCCCCGCTTCCCACCCCGCCGGCCGCATAACAGAGCGTTCCGGTGGCGGACACGGCAAGGTCCACGGCGCCGCCCCCGAAGCGAACCCCGACCCCCTGGGCCAGCACGACCGCATCGCCCGTGAGCTCCATCCGGTCCTGATCGAACGGCACGCCCATGAGCGCCCCGTCCGCCGTGACGTACACCAGGTGGCCGGATCGGGCGTAGCGGGCGAATATCCCGCGGACGAGGGAGCGGTGCCTGCCGGTGGCCACATCGAGCACCGCGATCTCGTCCGATTCGCTGCCCATGGCCCCTGGCCCGCCGCGACTGACGGTGACCAGGACCCCCTTCCCGTTGGGCAGGGCGTCGGGCCACGCATGTTGCAGCTCGGCCCGCGCCGAGTCCAGGTGGCCGATGGACTCCGCCGGACCGCCGGTCTCCGGTACCCGCATCAGCGGTCCGGCGCCGAGCCTGTCGTAGTAGACGAAGCCGTCGTATCCCCAGGAGATCCCCGGTGCCCCAACCGCCGAGTCGGTGATCGGGACCGGAGCGCCGCCGGTCAGGGATACGACCTTGATCTCACCGTTGGCGACGCGGTCCATGAAGGCAATCCGAGCCCCGTCCGGGGAGAAGGCCGGGTTGATGGCGCCGTCGGTTCCGGGCAGGGCCATCGCATCGAGTTGGTCGCGCGACCGCACGAAAAGCCGCGTGCTCCGTTCCGAGTCTCCGACATACACGAGCCGCGCTCCGTCGGGTGAGACGGCCAGGCGTGACCAGGGGGAGCCGCCCAGCTCCTGCCCTGGGGCCAGTTCAATGTGGTAACGGGCGATTTCTTGCGCGGGCGGGGGGCGCTGGACGGCCCAGATCAGCGCGGCCGCCAACAGGAGCGAAGCGACCAGCGCCGGGACCGCTGCGCGGTGCCGTCAGCCACCTGCTGAAACCCTGTGACTCTCGCTCGACCTGCCGTCCGTCCGAAACGCCGGGTTCGCGAGCGCGTCCGCGAACGCCTTGGCGCTCTCGAACCGATCGGCCGGCAGCTTGGCCAGGGACTTGGCCACCGCCGCCGCGACGTTGGGCGGGACCGACTTGCGGAGCCGGGTGACCGGCGCGGCGTCCTCGGTGATGATCTTCATGATGATCTGCTGCGCCGAGTTGCCCATGTGGGGCGGCTCGCCGGTCAGCATCTCGTACAGGACGCTGCCCAGCGAATAGACGTCTGACCGGGCGGAGATCTCCTTCTCGGCGGTGGCCTGTTCGGGGCTCATGTAATGCGGCGTGCCGAGACTGAGGCCGGTCTCGGTCATCCGTCCACCGGCGGCCGCACTCAGCGCCAACGCGATCCCGAAGTCGGCCACCATCGGGCGGCCATCGTGGAGCAGGATGTTCTCCGGCTTGATGTCCCGGTGGATGACCCCGTGTTCGTGGGCGTAGTGCAGGGCGCTGGCCACGTCGCGGGCAATCTGGACCGACTGCTCGATGCCGAGCTGGGTTTCGCGAGAGAGCCTGCCGCGGAGGGTTTCACCGTCAATGAAGGGCATGACGTAATACAGGAAACCGTCGGCGGTGCCCGAATCGAACAGCGGCAGGATATGGGGGTGTTGCAGTGCCGCCGTGGTGGTGATCTCCTGGACGAACCGCTCGGCGCCGAGCACGGCGGCGAGCTCCGGCTTGAGGACTTTGAGCGCGACGTGACGCTTGTGCTTGAGGTCCTCGGCGAGGTAGACCGTGGCCATCCCCCCCTGGCCGAGCTCGCGCTCGAGCCGGTAGCTACGGCCAAGGGCGGCGGCGAGGCGCTTCGCGACGCTCACCGGGCTCCCTCGATGGCGAAGAGCGACGAGATGTAGCGCGTCTGGCGAAAGGCATACGTCCTGGGATCATCCGCGAACCGAAGGCCGTATGCCTCCCGAAGACCAGCGCGATCGCTCGGCGTGACGTGAGTCAGCAGGGACCGCTTCCCCGTGTGAGGGTCGACGCGGTCCACCTGCATCACGATAGACAGCGCGCTGTACACCCAGAGCTCCCGCCCGTCAGGGCTCCAGCGACTCAGAAAGTTCCCCGCGGCGAGGCCGAGGGCGGGTCTCGCTGGGCTGCCGGCAACGGAATAGAGATGGAAGCTGTCCCCGACCTGGGCCGCAATAGTCTCGTCATCCGGCGAGACCACTGCCTGCACGGTGCCCTCGGGGGTCACCGGAGTCAGCGGCCCGCCGGCCAGCGCACCCACGAAGCAGCGCGATCCCTCCTTCGGCAGGCTGCCGCAGGCAAAGAAACGCTTGCCGTCGGTGAACAGGGCACCGTGCGAGTACGTGAGGGATTCGAACTCCCCCTGATCCAGGCGCCGGGCTTCTCCCGGGCCGGTCGGATAGAGCATGAGTTTTGGTGGTGTCGACAACACGCTGACCAGCAACGACTGACCATCGCGCGAGAACGCCAACGGGTTTCCCTCCCCGAGCCGTGCCGCGGGGGAGCCATCGGTCTTGCGCAGGAGGACCGTGTAATGGAGCCCGCCGGTCGCGCTCTGGTCGGAGAGCGACAGGAGCTTGCCGTCGGGGCTGAGGACTGGATTGCTGGAGGCATCCATCCAGCCGAGATCGCGCTCTTCGGCCGAGGCCGGATCCTTGAGGCGCACCTGAAAGCGCTGCTCGTCGTGGGTCACCAGCCAGCGGCCGCTGCGATGAACGTCCTGAAGCGTGATTCCGCCCGCACTCGTGAGGGCCCTCTTCACTCGGCTGCGCCGGTCCATCGCGTAGACGGTCATCTCCATGTACGAGCCGACGGACGCGGCGCCGGAGTAGAAGATCTGTTGGCCGTCGTGCCGCCAGCCGAGTCCCTCGATGGCCCAGTAGGTGGTCGACCGGGCCAGCACCTTTCCGGTGCGATCCACGATGACCGCTTCACCCCGGTCGTCCCATGGGACCGGATGGTCGAGGAAGGCCACCTCCTCTCCCGACGGCGAGACCCGGACGTCCGACACGTACCCGGCGGACTGATACAGCACCTGGCCGACTGGATACTCCAGGCGATCCGCGCCGGCCACGTTCCGGGTCACCGCCATCGTGGTTCCGTCGGGGGACCAATCGGCCTCCCGCACCCCGGCCAGAACCTCGCGCGGGGCGCCGCTGCCAAGCGGGAGGGTGGACAGGGTGCCGAGGAAAAGCCGCTGGGCGATGTACCGCGCTCCGGTGAGCACGGCCATCTGGCCGGTAGACGAGATCGCAAGCAGATGGGTCGAATCCGGGCCGAGCGGCACGGGCTCGGGATTGTCGGGGCGGATGACGTAGAGGTGCGGGACCGTTCCTTCCTTGCCGGTGGAGCTATATACGATCGTCTGGCCGTCTGGGGAAAAGCGCGCCATGTAGATCGCCTCGGAGCGGAAGGCCTTCTGCGTGAAGGTGACTTCGGGACTCCCCCTGCCGGTGCCGCGGAGCGCGAAGACGGTCGCGGCTGCCGCCACGGCGAGCGCACCCCAGGACCACGGACTCCGGATCCAGGTTCCGACTCGACGGGAGTCCGCGGCGGACTCGCCGCCGAGCGCCGAGGCGCTCGCCGTAGTAAATGCCGGATTGCCCAGCGCCTCGGCGAACCGGGCCGCGCTGTCGAACCGGTCGGCGGGAAGCTTTTCGAGGGCCTTGGCTACCGCCGCCGCGACATTCGGCGGTACTGCCTTGCGCAGCTTTGTCACCGGCGCTGCGTCCTCGGTGACGATCTTCATGATAATCTGCTGCGTTGAGGCGCCGGTATGCGGCGGGTCGCCAGTCAGCATCTCATAGAACACCGAGCCCAGCGAGTAGATGTCCGACCGCGCCGTGATCTCCTTCTCGGCGGTGGCCTGTTCGGGGCTCATGTAATGCGGCGTGCCGAGACTGAGGCCGGTCTCGGTCATCCGTCCACCGGCGGCCGCACTCAGCGCCAACGCGATCCCGAAGTCGGCCACCATCGGGCGGCCATCGTGGAGCAGGATGTTCTCCGGCTTGATGTCCCGGTGGATGACCCCGTGTTCGTGGGCGTAGTGCAGGGCGCTGGCCACGTCGCGGGCAATCTGGACCGACTGCTCGATGCCGAGCTGGGTTTCGCGAGAGAGCCTGCCGCGGAGGGTTTCACCGTCAATGAAGGGCATGACGTAATACAGGAAACCGTCGGCGGTGCCCGAATCGAACAGCGGCAGGATATGGGGGTGTTGCAGTGCCGCCGTGGTGGTGATCTCCTGGACGAACCGCTCGGCGCCGAGCACGGCGGCGAGCTCCGGCTTGAGGACTTTGAGCGCGACGTGACGCTTGTGCTTGAGGTCCTGCGCGAGGTACACCGTGGCCATCCCGCCGGCGCCGAGCTCGTGCTCGATCCGATAGCGGTCGGCCAGGGCCGTTGCGAGTCGTTCGATCGGTGTCATCCCCATGCCTCGAGAGGGGCCCGCAGCGCGGCGGCCCGCGGGTCCGCGCGCAGCCGGTCAGATCGGGCTGAACGGGAGAGGAAGTCGGTCGATGATCGCGGGGATCGGTTCACATCACTCATGTGTCTGGTAGCCGAGCGCTCTCTCCCACTCGGCGCCGAGCTTCAGACGCACGATCCAGCGGTCGAGCGTCGGAAGGTCCACGTCGGATTCGCTGACCTCCATCATCCGCGCGATATCCCGGAGGTGCCGATCCGATCCGCCCATCTGGAAATATCGAAGCTTGCTCACGATGACGGCCTCGATCGGTGCGAACTGCACCGCCTCGCCCTCAACCTGCCGGACGACCCGGTGCTGCAGCGCCCAGGCGTCGGGTTCGTCCGTTCCGGCGAGATAGACATCGGCGCGCATCGTCGATTCGTTGTGGATCACGTTGAAATGCCCATGTGCCGAGCGACCGCGCTCCTGCTCGATCACCTCAGCCGGCGGGACATAGAACTCATCCGGCGGCCAGAGCGTGGCAAAGACGGCTGCCTCACGAGACGAGAGTCGGATGACCAGGTCCACGTCCAGCGTCAGCCGTGGGTGTCCATAGACCACGGCGGCGAGGCCGCCGGTCACCATGTACTCGATGCCGGCCCGGTTGAGTGGCGCGACGAAGAGCCCAATGAGGCTAGGGACCTGCGTCACGCATCAGCTCCCGCACCCGGGCCGCAACCTGTTGGTCGGACCAATCGGGATGCCGCCCACGAATCCCGGCCGACGTCACGTTGCGCGTCTCGATCCAGAGTGCGTGCGACAGGCGCAACTTCTCGTCCGCGGTCATCAGGCGGAGTCGTTCGGTCTGATGGGTCAGCACGCGGTCCATGGCTCAATATCGGGTGTCCAGGCGTGGTGGAGCAAGCACGGGCGGCCCAGCCCGGCCCAACGCTCTGCTCGCCGATCTGGCGGAGCGGACTGAAGCGTTGCTCGGAGCAGGTCCGGCCGTGGCTCAGCCAGTTGGCAGTGTTCGGCGTCCGCGCCGGCGAGAACGGCGTCATCAATGGTGCGCGCCAGGCGAGTCGGCGGTGCCGTCATGGTGTGAGCTTCCCCTTGAGCACTTCGAGCCAGTTCTCGACCATCACCAGGTCGCCCGAGGCGTAGGTGATGCCCTGGATCATCACGAAACGGCGATCGTCGGGGGCAACTGCATAGGCGCTGTGATTGATGTCCCGCGTGAAGAGGCCGACCGGGAACAGAACCCGTTGCCTGCCGGCCGAAAATCCGGGCGTCGTGGTGACCTCCGCCGCGACGAGCTGATTCGCCGAGTTGCCGGCAATCGCCGCTGGGACAAGCGAGCCGGCACGCCTGACCAGGATCTGTCCTACAGGTCCCAGGCTGCCGTAGAGCAGCAGGGACCCGTCCGGGGACAATGCCAACCGATCCGAGTACCCCGCGCTGTCGGGCAGGCTCAGGTCGGCCACCCAGGAGGTCCGGGACTCCGGCGCCGGCGCCCCACGTGCCAGGAGGGCCCAGGCAAGGCCGAGCGCCAATGAGGCGGTGGCGACCCCGTGAATCAGCCCACGGCGCCCAGGACCGGTTCGTCCCGAATCGACCCACGCCAGTGCACCAATTGCCGACTGGGCGAAGGCCGGATTCCCCAGCGCCTCGGCGAATTTAGCAGCGCGGTCGGACCGGTCGGCCGGCAATTTCTCCAGTGCCTTCGCGAGCGCGGCGGCCACGTTGGGCGGCACCGATTTCCGGAGCTTGGTGACCGGGGCGGCGTCCTCGGTCACGATCTTCATCACGATTTGCTGGGCCGAGGCGCCGGTGTGAGGCGGATTCCCGGTCAACATCTCATAGAGCACGCAGCCCAGCGAGTAGATGTCGGACCGGGCGGAGAGCTCCCTTTCCGCGGTCGCCTGCTCCGGGCTCATGTAGTATGGGGTGCCAAGGCTCAGGCCGGTCTCGGTCATCCGGCCACCGGCCGCAGCACTCACCGCCAGGGCGATGCCGAAGTCGGCCACCATCGGGCGGCCATCGTGGAGCAGGATG
>CAYINH010000115.1:0-8030 GCA_964364615.1 uncultured Gemmatimonadaceae bacterium | reverse complement strand
CGCCGCCCCGATCAGTTCCACCCGGGACTCGACCCCTAATCCACCGACATCGGGGAGCCGACCGTAGAACGGGGTCATGGTGTCCCAGAAATTGGGCTCGGTGCACCCGATGCAGGGGTGCCCGGCACCGATCGGCCAGCTGGTCCGGGTATTCCACTGGAAGATCGGGCAGGGCGAGAAGGTCGCCGGCCCCTTGCAGCCCACTTTATAGAGGCAGTAGCCCTTGCGGGCGTTCTCGTCGTCGAAGACCTCGACGTACTGGCCGGCGTCAAAGTTGGCCCGCCGGGGGCACTGGTCGTGGATCCGCGCCCCGTAGGCGAACAGCGGCCGGCCTTCCCCATCGGTGGCCGGCATCCGTCCGAAGGTGAGGAAGTGGACCACCGTCGCGGTCACCACATCGCCAATCGGGGGGCAGCCGGCCAGGACGACGACCGGCTTGTCCTTGATGATCTCACGGATCCCCACCGCCCCGGTGGGATTGGGCCGGGCGGCCTGGACGCTCCCGAAGTGGGCACAGGCTCCGACCGCCACCACGGCCGCGGCATCGCGGGCGGCCTCCTCCAGGATCTCCTTTGCGGTCCGCCCGCCGATCGTGCAGTAGATCCCGTTCTCGGACAGAGGGACCGATCCCGTGACCAGAAGGATGTACTTGCCACGATTGGCGGCCATCGCGCCCTGAAGGGCCGCCTCGACAGCCGTCCCCGCACCAGCCATCAGGGTATGCTGATAGTCGAGGGAGATCAGATCGAGGACCAGGTCACCGATCGTGGGTTCCGCGGTCCGGAGCACACTCTCCACGCACCCGGTACATTCCTGGAGTTGCAGCCAGATCACCGACGGCCGGCGCTGGGTCTGCAAGGCCGCCACCACCCGCGGGGTGGCGGCGGAGCCCAGCCCCAGCACGACTGCCATGGAGCCACAGAACTCGAGGAAGTCGCGCCGGTTCACCCCCCGTTCCGCAAGATGTTCGGCGAGGGTCTCCGACTCGGACCAGGGGATGGGTGAGGGGTGGATCATGGGGTGGGCCTCCGGGTCCGATGGTGGGGCGGCCAGGCTGGCGCCCGGCGCTGCAAGCGCCTCCCGGAACGAACCTCGGAGAACTGGCCACTGCCGAGGTTTGCCCGAAAGGCGACCTGGCTTGGGGACATCGTGGCTTCCCGGTCATGAAGCAACTGGGAATATCGCGTGAAGGGGACTTCCCATTCTGAACGCTTGCGTTAAGCAGGCGGGCGTGAACGAATCAATGAACAAACGTGAAACCTTCTTCCGATGATTGTTACATGAAGCAATCATGGGGGCCCTTGTCTCAGATCGCCCTCGCGCCGAATTTGGACTTGCACTACCGTACTTTTCCGGTGCGTGAGATGGTAGACTACTGATCGTGAGCCAGGACATCCGATCGCTGATCGAAAGGGCCACCAATGTTCAACCGACGCGTCTCCTCCTCGCTCCTCTCCTGTCTGCTGGCCTTGGCGGTTGTCGCCCTCGCCGGATGCACCGACATCGTCTACCGGGATCGGGCGCCATTCAACCCGCCACCGGATGCGGCCAGCGGGTTCCTTGGCTACTACACGGTGTCCACCAGGCAGACGACCTGCGGCAACTGCCACGCCGAGAAGCAGGTCAAGTGGGCCCAGACGCACCATGCCAAGGCCTACGCCGACCTCGAGGCGAGTGCCAACAAGCAGGCCTCCTGCTACGCCTGCCACACGGTCTCCTCGCTAGGCAACGCGACGACCAGCCCCACCGGGTACGAGGCCGTGAAGGATTCGGCCTATCGGGACGTCCAGTGTGAGAGTTGCCACGGCCCCGGCCTGCAGCACATCGAAGGGGTCGGCCAAGGGAACATCACGGTCCGGCCGCTGGCGTCGATTGCCGGCAACGGGGCGGCGGTCTGTGCCGATTGCCACACGGGCACCCACAATCCGTTCGCGGAACAGTGGGCCCAGTCCAGGCACTCCATTGCCAACTCGCGGGGTGTGAACCCCTCCTGTGCCCGTTGCCATGGCAGCCGGGGACGGCTGGCGGCTTGGGGAGTGGAAACCAACTACACCGAGAAGGCAACCACCACCAATCTGCCGGTCGCGACCTGCGCCGTCTGCCATGATCCACACGGGGGTCCCAACGAGCACCAGCTCCGCCGGAGCGTCAGCGACCCGGATCCAGTACAGAACCTGTGCATGTCCTGCCACCTCAACCGAGTGGAGCCAGCACCGGGGAGTGTACGCGGGAACACCCCGCACGGCGCGCAGGGTGCGGTCCTGCTGGGCTTCGCGGGATGGCGGCCCCCGGGGTTCGTCTACGACACCGCCCGGATTTTCGGGTCCCACGCCACCACGGCCAACCCGAACCTGTGCGCCGGTTGCCACGTCAGCCGCTTCACCGTGACCGACCAGGCCACGGGCGCCTTCACCTTCCAATCGGTGGGCCATCAGTTCCAGGCGACGCCCTGCGTGGATGCCCAGGGGGTGCCAAACGGCGAGCGCGACTGTGCCTACACCGCCGCGGCCCGGAACTGGAGCGCCTGCGCCAAGAGCGGTTGCCATGTCTCGCAGGCGGTGGCCGCCAACGTGTGGAATGCCTCGAGGGTCTCCATCAAGGCCCTGGCCGATGTGCTGTGGCAGGATCTTGACGGTGACAAGGCCATCGACGTGTTCCCGATCGATGGGGGCATGCTACCCCGGATCAAGCTGAATGCCCCAGCCGACCTCAATCCGAGCGATCAGGTCGTCTCTGCCGCTGACGGCACCGAGTTCAACGCCCGGATCTGCGGGATCGACCTGTACGGAAACGACGATGGGTCGTCCGGCACCCACAATAAGTTCCTGTGCGAGGCCCTGCTGGCCCAATCCGGTACCTATCTCCGGAGCATCTACGCCTTTCTGCCGGCGCCCCCGGCCAACATTCAGACCATCATGGACAAGTGGGCAGGCCCGGTGGCCAACGGCGGACCTGGTCAGCCGATCATCAAGCGGGAAGCCTTCCCGATCAAGGAATAGCGGGTAGCTTACTAGCACTCGTGCCTACTGAACTATTCCTCCAGCAGACCGCCGCCCGAGTCCAGGACTCGGCGGCGGTTCTGCCGTCCGCCCCCTACGAGGGGGTCGATTCGGTCGTTGTCGAGTCCCCGCTCCCGGGTGGGGTCGCGGACGTGGTCCGGTTTGTCTTGGACGCAGTCCCCCAGTGGGTCCAGGTGGCAGCAATCATCCTGGCCGCCCTGGTGGTGGTGGCCCTGGTGGTGCTCACGATCGAGCATCACCGGGCGGTCCTCAAGTGGCTGACCACGCGTCATAGCAAACTCCAGTGGGCCATTGCCGGGGGAGTACTGCTGCTCCTGCTCGGGGCCGGGGGGGCGAGCGCTGTGGCCTGGGACTACACCCAGCACGACAACGGCTTCTGCACCGGGTGCCACGTCATGAACCCGGCATTCCAGGAGTTCATGAACTTCGAGGACAAGCACGACACGCTGTCCTGCCATGACTGCCACCAGCAGTCGATCTACGCCAGCGTTCGGCAGCTGTACCTCTGGGTGGCCGAGCGCCCGACCGAGATCCAGCCCCACGCCAAAGTGGCCAACCAGGTCTGCATGAAGTGCCATGTGGTGGAGGGTGACACCGCCGTCTGGCAGCGGATCGCCGGCACGGCCGGGCACCGGGTGCACCTCGAGTCGGACAGCACCGATCTCAAGGACGTGCAGTGTGTCACCTGCCATGGCCAGGAGGTGCACCGGTTCGTCCCGGCCCCCAAGACCTGCGGCCAGAACGGCTGCCATGACCTGGACAACAAGAAGATCGTTCTGGGCAAGATGGCCGACCAGGCCGTTGCTCACTGCGCCACCTGTCACCAGTTCACGGCCGACGTGCCCCTGCTGGCCACCATCGACTCGGCCCGGGGCACCCTGGTGCCGGCGCGGCGCCAGTGTCTCAGTTGCCACGAGATGGAGGCGATCCTGGCGGAGTTCGAGGCCAACCTCGACCCGCATGGGGGTACCTGCGGCACCTGCCACAATCCCCACGAGCAGGAGACCCCCGGCGCGGCCGTCACCACGTGTGCTTCGGCCGGTTGCCACGACGACTGGCGGAAGGAACCGTTCCATTTTGGCCGGGAGCATCGGCAAGGGGCTGATCAGTGCCTGACCTGTCATACCCCCCACCAATCCAAGGTGGATGCCAGCGACTGCGAGGCGTGCCACGCCAAGGTGCGGGCCGGCTCGACCCGAAGGCCCCCGGTGCCGTTCGACACGCTAAGGGCGCTCCGGACCGTCCCGGAGGTCCTGCAGGAGCCACCGTGGGTCGATGAGCTCCGGGGGAAGGGTGACGTGCCGCCGGACGATCCCCCCTCCGGCGGCGTTTTTTCGGCGCCTGCACCAACGGCCTCATGGCCTGGTCAGGCGATCCAGGACAGCTTCCCGCACCAGCGACACCGGACCCGGGCCTGCCTGGAGTGCCACACCACCAAGGAGGGACACGGAGGGTTGACCTTTGTCGCGCCCCGCGGCTGTGACATCTGCCACCACCAGGCGCCGGCCCGGATCGACTGCGCCAAGTGCCACCAGGCCGGAGAACTCGAAGCCCCACGACAGGTGACCGTCCACGTCACCGTGCCGGACAGCGCGCCCCGGGCCAGGGACGTTCCATTCTCGCACCCCACCCACACCAGCCAGAAGAACTGCGTGGAGTGCCACACCACCCCGGTGTCCCTCACCCCGTCTGCCACCGTCGCCGAGTGCCGGTCCTGTCATGAGGATCACCACGGCAACGGTCGCACCTGCTCCAGTTGCCACTCGCTGGAGGGAACCCAGTCCAGACACACCGACCCGCAGGCTATCCACCAGCGCTGCGACGCCTGCCACACCCGGTCGACCGTCGCGCTGCTCAATCCCACCCGGCCATTCTGTGTCACCTGCCACGGGCCTCAACGGGAAGACCACTACGAGCCCAGAGAATGCACGGTCTGCCACTTCATGGCCGAACTCGCCACCTTCAGATCCCGGCTGCTCGGGACCCCGGGGGGCCGTTGAAACCTCTTCGCCCGGCCCTGCTGCTGCTCGCCTTCGCGGTCCCGACCACCGCCGCGGCGCAAGGGTACCGCGTTCGCCTCGATTCCCGCGTTCAGGCCGTGTCCTATCGCGGGGTCATCCTCGACAGCATTCCAGTCTCGCAGGTGGTGACCAGTTTGACCGGAGGCCTGGTCTCGCCTGACGGGTTCGCCGTCAAATGCACCGCCGGGGCCTGGTGCCACTTCCACCGGCCTGGCCCCGAATTCCGTGGGGTACCCCTCTCGACGACCGCCAGTCTGGTCCTCTGGGGCTTGGGTGTGCCCGGCCTGAGCGCCCACGCCGTCGGCCGCCTGGTGACCGATGCGGGCTCCGACGACGCCTGGCCCGCCACGGAACCGACCGCCCAGCTGCTCGAGGGGTTCCTCGAGTACAATCGCGGGGCCCTCCTGGCCCGTGGAGGCCGGCTGCTGGTCATGTCCCGTCTCGAACCGATCGGCTTCGACGGCGGGTGGGCCCGCCTCCGGTGGGCCACCAGGCACCTTGAGATGACCGGGTACGGTGGCTGGGGCCTGGGCCAGGCCGCCGTCATACCCGTGGCCAGCCCCGCGCTGAACCCCCTGGACGAGTGGAGGCCCCGGGAGCGCCAGCTGGTAGCCGGGCTGGAGGCCGCCTGGTCTCCCGGCCCCGCCGACGTTCGGGCCGAGTATCGACGGGAGATCGATCCCAAGACTCATGAGTATGTCTCGGAGCGGGCAGCGATCTCGGCCACCACCCGCTCCTGGCGGTCACTCCGCGCCAAGGGCGGCGCCGACTGGAATCTTGCCGAAGGCCATTTCGGGAGCGCCGACCTGGCGGTCACCTGGCTCGGTACTCGCCTGACCGTTACCGGAGGAGCCCGGCGGTATCGCCCCTACTTCAGCCTGTGGACCCTGTGGGGCGCCTTCAACCCGATTCCCTACCACGCCGTCCACGGATCGGTCCAGGCGACCGTGAACGACTGGTTCACCCTGCGGATGCGCGGCGAGCGCTTCTGGTTCGAGGAGACTGAAGCCTCCACCGCACTGGTCACGGTGGGAGATCGCGGTTGGCGCACGAGTGCGGGCGTCACCCTGACTCCGCTGCCGCGTCTCACCGCGGATGCCGACTGGCGAGCCGAGTTCGGGCCCGGCGCGTCCTCCCGGTCCGTCGACGCCATGGTGGGCTACGCGCCGACCGACGTGCTGAGCTTCAGCCTCTACGGGGGGACGCTGGACCGGCCGCTCGAACTCCGATTCTATGACGCCGAAGCGACCTGGATCGGCGGGCGGGCGGAATGGCGGCCCGGGAATCGGTGGCGGGCGTGGGGCGATGCCGCCTGGTTTGACCAGACCCGCAACCGGCCAGACCCGGCTGCGTCATCGCTCGACCAGTTCCGCCTTCGGGGGGGGATCTCGGTCACCTTCGGCACCAGCGTGGATCGGCTCCCGCTGCCCCCGGCCCGCCGGGGCCAGCCATGAGCCGCTTCTTCCGGTGGCTGTCCGTCCTCCTCGCCGTCGCCGGCTTTGGCGGGGCGGCCCTCGCGGCTCCCGGCCTGCGTGAAGCCCCCGCCGGGCGGTTTCCCCACTCCGACCACTCGAACCTCTTCCCGCTCTGCACCACCTGCCATGCGGGCATGCTCGACCCGGCCGCGTCGCCCTGGCCGAAGCCCGCTGCGTGTGCCGCCTGCCACGACGGGGAGATCATGGACAGCGTGGACTGGACGCCGCGGGTCGGCCCGCGGGCGTCGAACCTCCGGTTCGACCATGCGGTGCACGCCCGAGAGGCCGCGGCCAGGAACCCGGAGGGCTCTGCCCTGGCCGGCCAGTGTGGCGAGTGCCACACCGAGGCCGGTGCCCAGCGCATGGCGGTTCGCGGCCCCCTTCCCGACCGGTGCGTCGAGTGCCATCAACCGTCAGTCGAGCACTTGGCGGTGGCCGATACCACCTGCACCACCTGCCACGTTCGACTGACCGAGGCACCGCTGCTCACCCGGGAGGCCATTGAGGCCTTCCCACTGCCGCCGTCCCACGAGGAGGACGGATTCGCCCTCGCGGACCACGGGAAACTGGCCAAGGTGTCGCTCGGCCGTGGTCGGGTGGAGGTGGCGGCGAGCTGCGCCACCTGTCACGCCCGGGATTTCTGCGCCCAGTGCCATGTGGATGCGCCGGAGAACAAGGTCATCCAGGCCCTGGCCCTCGACGAACGATCGCTCGCCCTCGAGGCGGGTCTGACGGTCCCGTCAACCCACGACCGGGCTGACTTCCTCAGGATTCACGGGGGCGAGGCCGGACGGTCCACGGCGAACTGTGCCGCGTGCCACACCCGCGCGAGCTGCACTGCCTGCCACGCCGGGAGCCAGCCACGGGCGGTCAGCCGACTGGCGATGCCCGGACCTGGCCGGGGCCCGGGGGCACAGGTGCAGCGGCGGAAGCCGGAAACCCACACCGTGCTGTTCAGGGAAGTGCACGGCCCTGAGGCGAACGCCCGCCCGGCCACCTGTGAAGGGTGTCACGCCCGGACGGACTGCCTGGACTGCCACCGCCCCGGGCCCGCAGGCGGGTCGGGCTACCACCCGGATGGCTTCCTGGTGCGCCACCCGGCCTCCGCCTACAACCGGGACGCCACCTGCAGCGACTGCCACAACCCAGCCCAGTTCTGCCAGAGCTGTCACCGGCAGGCTGGGCTCACCGCGACCCGCCGGCTGGGGGCCACAGGCTTCCACGACGCCGCGGGCGGGTTCTCGGTAGGCCACGGGCCCTCGGCCCGGCAGAATCTGGAATCGTGTGCCTCGTGTCACGCGGAGCGCGACTGCACCGCCTGCCACTCGGCCGTCGGGGGCGGGTTCGGCTTCAGCCCGCACGGACCCGGATTCAACCCCGACCGGTTGCGCGGCATTCGGTGGAATCACCGGCGTTGAGAACACCTGCCCGGGCGACGCGTGTGTTGTTCCGACCGGCGCGTGCTGCGGGACGACGCCCGACGAGTGCAGTCCGCTCAGCGAATCCGAGTGTAT
>CAYINH010000114.1:0-8103 GCA_964364615.1 uncultured Gemmatimonadaceae bacterium | reverse complement strand
CAACCTGAGGTCGAATCCATGCTCCCGCGTCGCACCATGCTCGGGCTGCTGGTGCTTGCCGCCTGTGCTCCCGCACCCGAGGCCGTTCCCCCGGCTCCGCAGTCCGCCGTCTACACCGCCACCGACTTTGCCTTTGCCGGCCCCGACACACTGACTCCGGGAATGACCACGATTCAGCTGGTCAATCAGGGGACCCAGCCGCATCACATGATCATGGCCCGGCTGGATGAGGGCAAGACCGCCGAAGACATGGTGGCGATGTTTCAGGCGAACCCGGCTGACGTCCCGACCTGGGTCACCTGGCGGGGGGCCTCGGGTGGCATCGCTCCCGGCAACAGTTCGACCACGACGGCAGATCTTCCCGCGGGAAACTACGTGCTGATCTGTTTTGTCCCCGATATGGCCGATGGAGCACCGCACTTTGCCAAGGGGATGCTGAAGACCGTGGTGGTCGCTGGTGAGCCGAACACGGCCCCAGCTCCGGTGGCCCACATGGAGATCCACCTCAAGGATTTCGCCTTCGATGCACCGGAACTGACCGCCGGAGAGCACCTCATCAAGGTGATCAATGACGGGCCACAGATCCATGAACTTGAGTTGATCCGCCTGAACGATGGGGTCACCGCCGAGCAGTACCTCGCCGCGATGGCGGCCAACCCCGCTGGACCGCCCCAGGGGACAAGTGTTGGAGGCTCCGGGGCCCTCAGCATGGGACTCGCCAACTACTGGCAGGTGGCCCTGACCCCGGGCAACTACCTGTTCGTCTGCTTCGTGCCAGATCCGGCGGACGGGGCACCCCACATCATGAAGGGGATGCTCAAAGCCTTCACCATTCCTGCGGCCTGATCCGGTGGTGCGTGGCGGTCTCCTGGTCGGTGCCCTGCTCGTGACGCTTTCCGCCCCGCTGGCGGGGCAGCAGTCCGCGGACGAACAGGCCATTCGCACCGCCCGGGAGGCCTCCAACCGCGCCATCGCGGCCCACGATGTGGACGCGGTGGCCGTTCATTGGATGGAGAACTTCCACATCACCACCTCCACCAGTTCCCTCCGGGCCGGCAGGGAAGCCAACCGGCAGGACTTCGGAGAGCACTTCAGGAGCCGACCGGATGTGGTCTATCTCCGGACGCCTGCCAAGGTGGTGGTGTTCGGCCAGTGGAACGTCGCGGCGGAGGAGGGGAGCTGGACCGGTCAGTGGAGCGAGGCCGGAGTGGTGACGCGATTGGGTGGCAGCTACTACGCCCAGTGGCGAAAACCGGATGGGCGCTGGCTCATCCAATCCGAGGTCTTTGTCCCGACCTGGTGTGAGGGGAGCGACTACTGTGCGAGGCGCCCCACCCCCTAGCCGACGGGGCGGGGTTACTCGGTGACGGTCGGCTTCTTCTCCTCGGGAGCCGCAGTCGTGGCCCGTCGCTCCCGGCCCCGCTCGTACCACCGCCGGGTGATCTCGCCGGCCAGTTCCCGGTTGCCGAGCCCGAACGCCAGCCCGACCGCCAGCGCGATTGCTCCGAGCACCAGGGTAAAGGTGGCGGTGACGATCTCCTCGGCGATCCCGATCTGCTGCAGGGCCATGAAGACCGCGATCAGGACGACCGTGGTCTTGGCCAGCTTGGCCAGTGTCGGCACCCCCTCCATGCCGCCGGCGGAGGCCAGCACCAGGGCCCGGACGAACTCCCCGACGATCAGGCCCAGGATGACGATGATGATGGCCGCGACCAGGGTGGGGAGGTAGCTCAGCATCACCCCGAACATCTGGTTGATGCTCTCAAGGCCCAGCGCCATGCTGGAGAGCAGAATCACCATCAGCATGACCAGCCAGAAGAACAGCTTCCCCATGGCGTGGACCGGGTCGAGCCGAACCCCGGCTCGATCGACGGCCTCGGCCAGTCCGCCCTCGGCCACCTGGTTGAAGTTCATCTTCCGGAGCACGTGGAAGGTCCACCTCTCGACCTGACGGGCGAGCAGATAGCCGGTCAGCAGGATGAGTCCGGCGGCGATGAGAGCCGGAATCAGGGACGTCATCTGATCGGTTCCAGCGGTGAGCCGTTCGAAGAGTTCATTCATGGTGTGACCTCGATGACGAGCTTGCCAAGCTGTTGACCGGCGGCCAGGCGGGCAAAGGCCGCTGGAGCATCCGCCAGGGGGACGACCGAATCCACCACCGGCCGGAGTTCCCCCCGGTCAGCCAGTCGGACAACCTCCTGAAACTCCCGGTGGTTGCCCATGGTGGACCCGAGTACGGTCCATTGGAACCAGAACAGTTTGCGCAGATCGAGCTGGACGTTGGGGCCGGTGGTTGCCCCGCAGGTGACAATGCGTCCCATCGGCCGGAGTGCCCGCAGCGACTCGACCCACGTCTTCTCTCCCACTGAATCTACGACAACGTCGGCTCCCACGCCCGTCAGATCCCGGACGGCCCTGACCACATCAGCCGTCCGATGGTTGAGGCAGAGGTCGGCGCCGAGCTCCCGAGCCAGGTGGAGCTTGTCCTCGGAGGAGCTGGTGACCACCACCCGCGCCCCCGCCCGCTTGGCGATCTGAAGAGCCATCAGCGACACCCCACCCCCGATCCCCCAGATCAGCACGGTCTCGCCCACTCGCACCTGGGCCCGGGTCACCAGCATCCGCCACGCCGTGAGACCCGCCATGGGGAGCGCTGCCGCCTCGGCCCAGCTGAGGCGATCGCTGATCGGGGCCACATTGGCCTCGGGGACCACCAGCCACTCCGCCATCGAGCCCTCCAGGTGCTCCCCCAGGATCCGGTATCCCCGGCAGAGGGGCTGCTCACCCCGGAGGCAGTCGTCGCAGTGGCCGCAGGAGATGCCGGGGTTGACGACCACCCGATCCCCAGGCCGCACCTTGGTGACGGCCGGTCCGACCGCCTCGATCACCCCTGCCGCGTCGGCTCCCATGATGTGGGGCCAGGAGTAGCTTGCCTTGGGAAGTCCTTGCAGGACAAAGAGATCGATGCGGTTGAGGGCGGCCGCGTGGACCCGGATCAGGACCTGGTCGGGGTGGGAGATTGTCGGGACGGCGACCAGGCCGACCCGAAGCTGGTCCAAGCCCCCGAACCCGGTCATGGTCAGCGCCTGCATCGTGGACGGGAGGCTCATGGGCCGGTCAGGGGTTGTCGGGGGGAGGGGCCCGCTTGCCACGGGGGCGCGAGGGTGCAAGATATATGAGCACCCGAAATCACGAGGCCCAGGATTTGGGCTCCAAGCGGCGGGTTACGCCGCACCTTCCCGCGGAGGTTATGACGCATGGCCGAGTTCCGCAATCTGGAAATGGGCTGGTCCGGACAAGGATGGATGGATCCTCTGCCGTCGATGCCACCCGCTGCGCCGTCGGAGCCCGAACCCGTAACACCGGTGGCTGATGCCGTGGCGTCGGTGGTGGGCACCACTGCGACACCGCCTGCTCCGCCACCGATCCGGGCGGCTCCTCCGCGGGTTAAGCAGATGAAAGGGGCCAAGACCAAGGCGGCCCCGAAGGTCGCCGTGAAGGCTCCGAAGAAGGCCGCCAAGAAGGTCGCGAAGAAGAAAGTCGCCAAGAAGAAGGTGACCAAGAAAAAGGCCACCAAGAAGCCGGCCAGGAAGAAGGTCGCCAGGAAGGCGGCCAAGAAGAAGGCGACCAAGAAGAAGGTGACCCGGAAGGTGGCCCCGAAGAAGAAGACACCAAAGAAGAAGGCCACCAGGAATAAGGTGACCAGGAAGAAGGCCGCAAAGAAGAAGTGAGGATCGACCGGGGCGCTCCGCGAGGGGCGCCCCGAGTCTTTCAGGTCAGGAGCCGACCCCCCGCCAGATCCACCAACTTCCCACCACCACCCCCGCCCATCCCACGACCCGGGTGATCCGCCGGCCCAGGTATACCGACCCTGCCGAGGCGCGCTGCATCGCCAGGGCGGTCACCGCGGCGTAGAGGGTCATCGACGCCGTGACCCCGAAGCCGAACATCACCAGGTACGCCACCGCGAGCGACGGCCGTTCCATCAGGGTGACCGGGAGCAACGCGACGGCCCCCGTGGTCCCGGCCATCCCATGCAGCAGGCCGACCACCGTGATACCGTGGGCGTGCTTCCGGACCGGGGCTGGTCGATGGGGGTGCCCATGCGTCTCGGTGCCGTGCCCGTGGACGTGCAGATGGGCATGGTCCCCATGTTCCGCCGGGAGGTGGACGTGTAAGTTGCGAGTCGCGCGGAGCGACCAGAGGCCGATGCCGATCAGCATCACGCCGACCGCCGCCTCGGCCACCGAATCCCAGCGAGGGCTCCAGTGGATTCCGGTCGCGACGATCAGTCCCCCCGCGGCCAGGACCGCGACCGAATGGCCCAGCCCCCAGCGTAACCCGAACCGGGCCGCGGTCAGGAGGGTGGGGCGCCGGCTCACGAAGGCGGTGACCGCCAGCATGTGATCCACCTCGAGGGCGTGGAGAAACCCCAGCAGGCAGGCGGTGGCAAGGGTGACGAGTTCGGCCATCAGGCGTTCCGCAGGAAAGGGCGAGGAAAGATAATGACCACCGACGACCATCCCCGCGACCAGCGTCCCCGGATCCGGCTGACCCACCTCTCCCACGGGGCGGGTTGAGCCTGCAAGCTCGGCAGTGCCGACCTGGCGCAGGTCCTGCGCCATCTTCCCCCGATCCACCACGCCGACGTTCTGGTGGACGCCGCTTCCCGCGACGACGCGGCCGTGCTCCGGATCGCCCCGGACCGGGCGTTGATCGCCACGGTGGACTTCTTCACGCCCATCGTGGACGATCCGGCGACCTGGGGCGCGATCACCGCCGCCAACGCGCTGAGCGACATCTATGCGATGGGAGGCAAGCCGCTCTTCTGTCTGAGCCTGGTCGGCTGGCCGAGGGAAAAGCTGCCTTTCGACCTGCTGGGCGAGGCGCTCGGAGGCGCAGCCAGGGTCCTGGAGGGGGCGGGCTGCCTGATTCTCGGTGGTCACTCGGTCGATGATCCCGAGCCCAAGCTGGGCTTTGCCGTCATCGGGGAGGCCCACCCCGACCGGTTGCTGACCAATACCGGCGGGCAACCCGGCGATCTGCTGGTACTGACCAAGCCGCTGGGGACCGGGATTCTGACCACCGCCTTCAAGCGGAGTCTGGTGGACGAGTCCGGGTTGGCCCAGGCGGTGGCCACGATGATCACCCTCAACGACACGGCGGCCAGACTGGCCATCGCGCACGGTGCCCGGGCCGCGACCGATGTCACCGGATTCGGGTTGCTCGGACACCTGGGGAACATCCTGGCCGGCAGCAAGCTCGGCGCCGATCTCTGGGTCGAGTCGCTCCCGTTGCTGGACGGGGCGCTCGAGCTGGCCAGCCAAGGCATCGCGCCCGGGGGCACCGAGCGGAATCTGGAGAGCAGTCCGGCCGTGTTTGACGCCGACGTCAGCCAGGCCGAGCGGTTGCTGACGGCTGACGCGCAGACATCCGGGGGCATGCTGGTGGCGCTCGCCCCCGACGCGGTCGATGGCTATGTCGCGGCCCTGGGTGCCGGTGGGGTGACGACCGCCGCGGTGGTGGGCCGGCTGACCGCGGAGTTCGGCCTCCGGGTTCATCGCAGGGCCGGGTAGATGGCCGTGCGGTGGACCCCGGCTCGGATGGCCGAGCTGGAGCGGGCGGTCGAACATGGACAGCGAGTGGCGCTGACCCGCCGCGGCTCCGAGTACGTGGTGGTGGCCAGGCGGCTTCGGACGTACAGCCGGGTCGATATCCTGGTCGGGTGGCTGCCGATGACTGGTGAGACGATCGATTTCGAGTTGACGGAGATCGATTCCTTCGACGTGCTGCGCAGCTGACGTGGCGCTTCGACCGGTGGTGGTCCATCTGGATGAGAGCTGTCTGGGAAACGGCCGTGAGGGGCTCACTCCAGGCGGGGCCGGGGGCCTGATAGAGGTCCGGACCAAGGAAGGCATCGAGCGCCGAGACCTCTTCATCTGCGAGCCCGATACCACCAACAACCGGATGGCGCTCTCCGGGGCCATCTCGGCACTGGAGCTCCTCACCCCACAGCGCCAGAGGCTTCACGTGCTCGTGGTGTCAGACTCCGAGTATCTGGTGCGCGGGATTCGGGAGTGGGTGCCCAACTGGATGGCACGCGGGTGGCGCCGGAAGACGGGGGCGATCGAGAATCTGGAACTCTGGCAGGCGCTGGTGCTGGCCACCAGCCGGCATGAGGTTCAGTTCACCTGGGTCCGGGGGCACAAGGGGCATCCCAAGAATGAGTACGTCGACTACCTGGCGGTCCGGGCCGCGAAGGAGCAGATCGGGTCCCAGGGGGTGGTCCCGTCGGGGTTCGACGCGTGGTTTGCCACCCGTCGGGCGAAGGGCCAGTATCTCGATTATGATCCAGATGCGGCGTTCGCCGCGGTGGAACGCCGCTTGTCGGCCGGTGAGCGGATTCCGCTCGACGGCGGCGTCTGACGTTCACCATACTCATCGCCGAGGACCCCGTGACAGATCTGGAACGGTTCCTGGACCGCCTCGTCCGAAACCTGGTCGCCAGCGACCCCGGGCGCATCACCAAGCCCATCCCCGTCGCGGAGATCAAGAGCGACCTCCTGCCCTACCGGACCAACCGGCGGGCGCTGGCCCTGGAGAGCAGCGACGAGTACGAGGAGTTGCTGATCCGTCTGGTGGGGGAAGAGGACGATCTGGTCAAGACCGACCCCCGGGAAACGGCCGAGTGGTGCCAGAACCAGATGTCCAACCTCTCCCCCGATCTCTCCGGTATTCCGGGGCAGACCCACGCGACGATCGAGATCAATCCCAACGCCCTCGCCAAGGTTCTGGGCGAGGAAGCGGTCATGGCGCTGGCCCGGTCCGGGTCGGGGGGCCATGACTCGGAAGCCCTCCCCATGCCGCCGGAGCGCTGCATGCACTGCGACTCGGTGCTGCCGAAGGATCGGGCGATCAACTTCTGCCAGACCTGCGGCCGGAGCGTCACCATGGTGCCCTGCGACCACTGCGGGGCCGACATGGAACCGGGCTGGCGGTACTGCGTGGCCTGCGGGCAGGAAGCCACCGAGAACGCGGGCCCCGGGAGTTAGCACCGAATGGTGGTGTTTCTCTCGGGTGTCCGGACCGGGTTCGGCGCCTTCGGTGGTGCTCTCCGCGACCGGACCGCCACTGAACTCGGCGTGCTGGCGTCCAAGGCTGCTCTCGAGCGATCGGGCCTCCCGCCCGAGCGGATCGGCCACGTCATCTTCGGCAACGTGGTCCAGACCTCCTCCGACGCCGCCTATCTCGCTCGCCATGTCGGACTCCAGGCGGGCCTCCCGATCGAAGTCCCCGCCGTCACCGTCAACCGGCTGTGCGGCTCCGGATTCGAATCCATCATCCAGGGCGCCCACCGGATTCTCCTGGGAGAGGCCGAGGCGGTCCTGGCCGGGGGCACCGAGTCGATGAGCACGGCGCCACACATCGTCCGCGGCGCGCGCTGGGGAATGCGGCTCGGGTCGCCACCACCGATGGAGGACATGCTCTGGTCGGCGCTGACCGACTCCGGGTGCGGACTCTCCATGGCGGAGACCGCCGAGCGGCTGGCGGAGCAGTACTCCCTGAGCCGCGCCGAGGTGGACGAGGTGGCGCTGCGGAGTCAGCAGACCGCCCGGGACGCCTGGGCGGCCGGTGCCTTTGCCGATGAAGTCATCCCGGTCGAGGTCAGGAATCCCAAGACCCGGCAAGTGGAGCCGTGGGGGTGCGACGAGCACATGCGGCCCGATACGGCCCCGGAGGGGCTCGCCAGGCTCAAGCCCTATTTCCGGCAGGACGGCGTGGTCACCGCAGGCAACGCATCGGGCATCGTCGACGGGGCGGCGGCGGTGGTGATCGCCAGCGAAGCCGCGGCCACAGCGGCCGGCGCGAGGCCGCTGGGTCGGCTGGTGGCCTGGTCGGTGGTCGGGGTGGACCCCACGATCATGGGGATCGGGCCGGCGCCCGCGGCGCGTCAGGCGCTTGCCAAGGCGGGTCTGACCCTCGATCAGATGGATCTTATCGAGATCAACGAGGCTTTTTCCGTCCAAGTCCTGGCCTGCGTTCGAGAATTGAAAATTCCGGAAGAGAAACTGAACGTGCGCGGGGGGGCCATCGCCCTGGGCC
>CAYINH010000113.1:0-8130 GCA_964364615.1 uncultured Gemmatimonadaceae bacterium | reverse complement strand
GCCCCGGCCGCCTGGGCCGCACCGGGAGTGACCTGGGCGCCGATGTAGACGAACAGGAGCCCGGTGCCACTCAGGGCCGCGGCGGTGTTGACCGCCGACGGAGTAAAGGTGGTCCCGCCACTGGTCACGTCGGTGGCGGCCCAGTGACCGGTCCACGTGCCGACCGGCAGGGTCGCAGCCGCGGGCCCAATCAGGTTGGCCGGCAGGGTGAAGCTGAGGTTCACGCTGGCGCCGGCCTGTCCGACGGTCACGCTGTACTTGCCGGCCCCGGCGTCAGCGACCCCGATGGTCTTGTTGACGCCCGGGAAGACGTTCCCGAAGTCGAGGTTGGAGTTCCCGACCACGGTCAACGCCTGGAAGACGTTGGCAGTGACGTTGATATTCGCGGACTGCGCCTGGGCAGTCGCGGCCGTGGCGACGAGCGCCAGGGCAAGTACGGTGGAGACCTTCATGAACCGATTCATTGTTTTCGCTCCCCAAGATAGCAAGTGATCCAACGATGGACTGCGTTCAGTGTTCATCTGTCAGTGCCCAGTCCGCGGACTCCCCGCGGCCGCAGACCCAATGAGCAACTGGTGTGCCAATACTGGAATTACTGTACAGGTATTGAAATATAGCCTTGCCTAATATGACTGTAAGTCATTGTATTTAAGCATCTTATAATTTGCAGACAAGTGGTCTTTTTAGAGACACCATGCTCCGGGGTCCAGCGCGCTCCCAAGCCAGATCCTCGCCAGATGAGGGACTAAATGGCACCAGCAGGCGGTAGGGGCAGGCTCGGCGGGCCGGGGTGGCGGAAGGCGGCAGTCCTCGGCTTGGCCATCGGCGCATTCGGGGTAGGCTGGGCTCCACCGGCGGTCGCTCAGGCGACGCTCCAGGTCACCGCCCAGGTGGTGTCCGTTGAGCCGATCAGCCAGGGATTGGCTGAAGCGGCAGGCCTGGTGGCCGAGGCCGGACAGACTCGGTGGTCCCGTGGGGCGCGGGCCGAGACTCGCCTGGCGGTGGTGACCCGCTCGGCTTCGCCCAACTGGCGGTTTCCAGCTCGGGGGCGGGTTTGGTTGGACGGCGCATTCCTGCTGGACACAGAGGCGCTGCTGCCGCCCGAGCCCGTCACCCTCACCATCGCGTTTCTCCGCAACTGACCGACCCCGCTCGGCCGCCTCAGCTCCAGAAACGCCAAAGAGGATCCACCGGGATCCTCTGCTCGTTGCCTTCATTGGTCTGGTTGAATCCCGGCTTGGTCGAACTCCGGGAGGAAACGCTACTGGTAGGCCACAGTGAGCGTTGCGGTGGCGGTGTAGGCACCGCTGCGCTGATTTGCCGCTGGCGAGACGGTGGCTCCAATATAGACGTAGACCTGGCGCGCGACAGTGTTGCTCAGCTGGGCCGGTGTCGGTGCCGCGGAAGGGGTAAAGGCGGTCGAGCCGGTCGGCGTGGCGTTGATGTCCCACGTGGCCGCCCAGGCACCTACCGGCATGGTCTCGCCCGTGGCCCGGATGAGGTTGGGCGGCAGGGTGAACGTCATGGTGATCGGGGCGTTGCGCTGACCCTGAATCCGCCACCGACCCGCCCTGACGTTGCCCGGAGCCACCGTCTTCGGCACCCCGGGAAAGACGTTGTCGAATCGGAGGTTGCGCTGTCCGGTGACCGTGAGCGCCCGAAAGACTGTGGCCGTGAGGGTGACGGTGGCCTGGGCCCTTGCGACGGCAGGCGCCAGGATCATGCAGGCGCCGAGCAGCCATCCGGTCCGGACCATTGAGCGCACCACCCGACCAGTCCTTTCTTGTCCGTGAGCGGAGTTTCCCCTTCCGGGAGCCCCGATGACCTCACCTTCGCAACGGGTGTGCCACTGACAGGACAGTTCGTCCAATTATCGGACGATCATCCATAGATGTGATTTCGTAATATGTTGTTATGTAATCAGTTACAGTTCTGGAAATCGATTGGTTAATTGTACTATTTGTTTGCTTTGAGCACTTGGTATCGGCCGTCCGTCAGCCAATTTCCACAACCCATAATGCCTCGCAGCGGAGCAAGACCGCGACTCGGGTGGAGACCGAATCACCGTTCCGCGCCTGTTGTCCCAACTCGCCTTCGTTTATCGTCCACTGCCGGTGCCGGGACTCCTGCGAGCCTCCCGGCCCCACTCCTCCGCTTGGAAAGGCCGTGTCCCATGTCCCGCTCCGTTACCCTCGCCGGCACCCTGCTGCTCTCGCTGCTGGTTTCGACCGCACCGCAGTCCGCGGCGGCTCAGGCGAAGCCTGACTTCTCCGGGACCTGGATCCTCGACCCCTCCCAGAGCGACTTCGGGATGATGCCAGGCCCCGCGAGCCGGGCCGACGTGATCGAGCACAAGGAGCCGGCCCTCACGATCCACCGGACCCAGACCACTCCGAACGGCGACGTGACGGTCCACCTGGTGTACGTCGTTGACGGCCAGCCACACGTCAACGACGCCAATGGGCAGCAGGTCACCAGCAGCCTGGCCTGGGATGGCATGGTCCTGGTCATCACCTCGAACCTGACCGTGCCGCAGGGCGAGGTCCTCATCGTGGATCGGATGACCCTTTCGGAGGACGGGATCACTATCAACAGCCAGCGTACCCTGTCGATCGGCGGGCAGGAGATCGTCCAGACGATGGTCCTACGCAAGCAATAGGCGCTGCCGTGTCGGTTGTCCGAACCTTGCGTGGGCTGCTCATGGCCACCCGCGCCATGACCCGGGATCTTCCGGCCACCGCGCCCACCGCCGATCCGCTGGCGCTGTTCCGCGACTGGTACCAGACCGCCGTGCGGGCGGGGATCTACCTCCCGGAGGCAATGGCCCTCTCCACCGCCACTCCTGACGGCCAGCCATCGGGTCGCTTCGTGCTCTTCAAGGATCTCTCCCCGGACGGGTTCTCCTTCTACACCAACACCGAGAGCCGCAAGGCCAGAGAACTCCGGGACAACCCCCGGGTGGCGCTGACGTTCCACTGGAGCCTCTTCCAGCGGCAGGTTCGCGTGGAGGGTCGCGCCACTCCGTTGCCCACCGCCGAGGTCGAGCGGTACTTCGCCACCCGGATGAGGGGCAGCCGGATCGGCGCCTGGGCCTCGGCCCAGAGCCAGCCAATCGCCAGCCGCGAGGCCCTGATGGCCAAGGTCCGGGAGATGAAACGGCGGTTTTCCGGATCGGACATTCCGGTGCCTCCGTACTGGGGCGGGTATCGGGTGTGGCCCGAGCGGATCGAGTTCTGGCAGGGCCGGATCGACCGGTTGCACGATCGGTTCCTCTACACCCGCGCCGACGGAGGCTGGCAGATCGAACGACTCCAGCCCTGATCCACCGCCGATCGTGGTAGCTTTGGCGGGAAGGCCATGCATCCATCCCGCGACCATCACCTCCCTCTCGATCCGTCCGCCTACCACGCCTCGCGCGGCGCCCACGGCCGGATCATCATCATCGCGCCGACCCGGGCCGCCTGCGAGACGATCGAGGCAGCGCTCGGTACTCACCATGACACCCTGCTCCAGGAGCGCTACGGCGCCACCCTGACCGAATGGGCCAGGCGCGGGATCGGCTTCGGCATCGTCGCCGGCACTGGTACCGGCAAGACGCTCGGTATCCGGCCCATCGCCGAGGCGATCCTCGATGCGCCGCTCCGGTATGGGGTGGTGAACCGGGAGCGGGAGGCCACCCCGGAAACCCCGACCTGGAACGTGGTCGTGGTCACCACCGGGATTGCCCGACACTGGTTTCAGGCTGACCTGCTCACCGCCGCCGACACGATCGTGGTCGACGAGATTCACCAGACCTCCGCCGAGCTGGAACTCTGCCTGGCACTCGGCAAGCGAGTCGGCTGTCGCTTCATCTGGCTCTCGGCCACGGTCGACCCGGCCACCTACCGGAGCTACCTCGGCAGTGAGGAAGTGCTGGAGACCAGTGCTTTCGATCCGCGACTGAAAGCCAAAGTGCGGGTGATGACCCAGGACGTGGCCGAGTTTCTGGATGAGCGGCAGATCCGCCGCTTCATCAGGGAACGGCGGGGGGTGGCGGTCTTCGTCCCGCCCCGGGCCGAGGTCGAGAAGATCGCGACGGAGCTGGGGGACCGGTGGCGGGGACTCAACGCCGCCTTCTATCACGGCGGCGAACCGATCCGGGTCATCAAGCCGTTCCTCGACGGCCAGGTGGACAAACCCTGGCTGCTGGCGATGACCGCCGCGGGACAGTCGGCGATCAACGTGCCAGGCCTCGACACGGTCGTCATCTATGATGCTCGCTACGGCAACGTGGTGGACCGGGGCCGCAACGTGCTGCACCGGATGTATCTCCGCCCCAACGAGATCCTCCAGATGGCCGGTCGGGTGCATGGCCGGGTCGAACAGGGCGAGGTCACCATCCTGTCGGATCGCGATCTGGTGTTCGAATCCCTGCGTCCCGGTCCTCCGGAATTCCAGCTGGCCGGCGATGCCGAACGGGTGGCGCTGACCTGTGCCGCCATCGGGGTCGACGCCAGCGAGCTCGACCTCCCGGTCCCCCTCGACCGGATTGGCTATCGCCGGGCGCTGACGGTGCTGACCGACCGAGGCCTGGTGGACGGAGGGCGGCTGACGGAGTACGGCCGGGAAGTGGACGCGATCCCGGCCGAGCGCCCGCTGGGTGAACTTCTGGTGCAGGCTCCCGATGCGCTGGTGCCGATGGCGGCCGTCAGTGCCAGCGTGGACTCGCTCCACCGGATGACCCGGGAAGAGCGGGAACTCCACGGGGCCCTGGTCAAGGGAAGCGATCACCTCACCGCCTACAACCTCTACGCCGAGGCCGTCAACCAGCACGGCTATCTGGGCCAGGTCTATGGTCTGGCGCGACATCTCTTCGAGGAAGGGATCGAGGACTGGGCTGAGCGCCGGGGGGTGCTGCTCAAGGCGATCGAGGATGCCGCACTCGGTGTGGCCAGCATCTACCGCGCCCTCGACCTGCCACTTCCGGCGACGCTGCCCTATGCCGGCAAGGAGATTCGCGAGGCGTGGGCCGAGCTGATTGCCCGGGTCATGCCCTTCGACCTGGTCATCGATGAGACAACCGCCGATGGGCAGTCCGCCCGGGTGTCCAAGCGGAGCGTGGCGGGCAGCTGGGGAGCCGTTGCGGGGAGCCTCCGCTACTTCGCCGATCGGTTCGGCACGCCTCGGGCCGGGATCGAGGGCACCACCATCCCTTTTGAGCTGGTCAGAAAGAACGCCGTGTGGGGCTCACCGACAGTCCAGGTCGACGGACGGGGCCGGCGGCAGGGGCTGGTAGTGCGGCGACGGCTCTCCTACTTCGGCTTTGAACTCGAATCGGATCAGGCGCCGATCGGCTCGAGCATTCCCCGAGACCTGCTGGAGCCGGCGCGGAGCGCCCTCGCGGACGCCCTCCTGGCCGGTGACACGCGGCATCCGGGTCAGGGCCCTCTCACCCGCTCCCTGGAGCGGGTCCGCGAGTATTGGCGGCGCTCTGGGGGCACCCTGGATCTGGCGACCGAGGATTCGCTCCGTTCCCGGGTCCGTCAGCAATTGGCGACGGTCACCGGCTGGCAGGAGTTCCTGCAGACGCCAGTGGTGCTCGATCCCGACCAGTTGATACTGCGAGAGACGAGGCACCGGCTCGATCGTCTGCCCACCATGGCTCGGCTCCGAGGTGACGCGGTGGCGGTGAGCTACGAAGTCGAGCGCGGGGTGGGAGTCGCCCGGCTCTGGCTCAAGGAGGGTCAGGCGCGCCGGCTCAGCCCTGAAGATCTGCCCGAACTCGATCGCCCGCTCCGGTTCGCGGTGGTCCGCGATGAGGGAGATCTCCTGGCCGCGTCCCTGGCCGAGCTTCAGGACCTGCTGGCGGCGAGCTCAGGCCACCGCCGCGAGGGCGGTGGGCGAGGTCGACCGGACGACCGGACCAAGCCTCGCGGTGGCGGAGGCAGTGGTGGGGCGGGGAAGCGAAAGGGTGGCCCCGGAGGCCGGGGGGGCCAGGGCCCCCGAGGCCGACGCCGAGGCCGCTGAGTCGCTGACTCAGGGCTGAGTCGCGCGCTGCCCATCCCAGCCCGGGCCCCGGACGGCCCGCCCCGGTGTGGCGCCGGTGTGGGTCCCGTTCCGCATCACCGCCACCCCATTGACGAAGACGTCGCGCACGCCGGCCGAGAGCTGATGCGGAGCTTCAAAGGTGGCCCGGTCCCCAATGGTCGCCGGATCGAAGATCACGATATCCGCCAGCATCCCCTCTGCCAGCAGTCCCCGGTCGGAGAGGCCCAGGATCCGGGCGGTCGCCCAGGTCATCTTCCGCACCGCCTCTTCAAGTGAGAAGAGGTGCTCATCGCGGGCGTACTTGCCGAGGACCCGGGGAAAGGTGCCGTAGGAACGGGGATGCACGTTGGAGGAGGTGGTATCGGGGTCATAGCCCCCGGCATCGCTGCCGATGACCACCCACGGTCTGGCGAGCATCATCGCCACGTTCTCCTCGGACATCCCGAAGGTGATCTTGCCCAGCCGGTTCTCCTCCCCGAGGGTGACGTCGATGATGGCATCCCCCCAGTCGAGTTTCAGGGCGGCGGCAATCTCATTGAGCCGTCGGCCCTCGAAGCCCTTCCATTCCTGCTTGCGAAACCCCGAGATCTGATAGGCCTCGGGAGGATTGTGCTGGCAGTAGATCGGCGCCTCCGGACCGGTGGCCATCATCTCCCGATGGACCCGGGCCCGCCTGTCGGGGTCGCGGAGGTTCTCCAGCAGTTTGCCGTCAGCGTGCGCCCAGTCCGGAAGGCAGGACGACAGGTTGTTCCCCGAGGCGGGATAGGGGTACATCGTCGCCTGGACGCTCTGTCCGGCCGTACGGGCTGAATCGAGCTTGGCGATCGCCGGCCCTGCCAGCGGCCAGTTGACCCGGCCGGAGGCCTTGAAGTGATAGACCACCACCGGCACTCCGCCCTCCCGGCCAATCCGCAGGGCTTCGTCGAGCGCGGTGAGCAATTCCCGTTCCTCCGACCGGATGTGGGTGATGTAGCTGCCACCCAGAGGGGCCATCGCCTGGGCGGTGGCGATCAGTTCGTCGGTGCCGGCGTAGCTCCCCGGCGGGTAGATCAGCGCCGAACTGATGCCGAACGCTCCGTCGAGCATGGCGTTCCGGACCACCGACCGCATGGTGTCGAGCTGGGCCGGGCCCGCGATCCCCTCCGCCTGTCCCATGGCGTAGGCCCGCACGGTGCTGGCGCCGAGATAGCTGCCGACGTTGACGCTGTTGCCGTGGCGCTCCATCGCCTCCAGCCAGGCGCCGAAACCACGGGGGCCGCGGAAGGTGATGACCTTCGCCAGGGTCAGCGAGTCCTCGAGGTCGGTTCCGGCGAAGAGGGAGTCGATGTCGGGATTGGATGGAGCCGGGGTGGTGGATTCGCCCAGGATCTCGGTCGTCACCCCTTGGGCGACCTTGCCGATCACCCGGCCATCGGCAATCAGCAGGGAGCTCCACGAATGGGACTGGATGTCGATGAACCCGGGCGCGACGACCATCCCCTGCGCATCGATCCGTTCCCGTGACTCGGCGGTGGCCAGGAGGCCGGCCGGGGTGATGGCCACGATCCGGTCCCCTCGGAGGGCGACGTCGCCCTGGAACCACGGGTTGCCGGAGCCGTCGACGATCCGACCGCCGGTGATGACGAGGTCATACGGTGCGGGAGCGGGGCGGCAGGCGAGCAGGGCTGCTGCCAGCAGCAGGGTGGGGGCGAATCGGGGCACATGTCCTCCGGGAGTACGCCCGGATCAGGCCCGGGCCGAGCCCGGATCATGGCTCCCAGGCACGCCCCAGTAAAGGGCCGTGCTCAGCTGGCCCGGACGAAGTGGCAGCCGTTCTCCTGGGCCAGCACTGCCGCGAAGATGCCGGAGGGCTGGACGATCACCCCCGGGAGGATCATCTGCCGGACCCGGCGATCGGCGTCGTCCATCGCCAGCTTCTCCTGCTCGGCGACCAGCGAGGTGCAGTCCCGGAGGGCCAGGGCGCAGGCCAGGACAATCCCGCCCTTTGCCATCAGGGCCTCCAGGGAGAAGTCCGCGTATTCGCCCGGGAGGGCGTGGGGCCCAGTGCGATCCACGACTGGATTCCGGGAGGTCTTCTGCCGGCTCAGCGGGTCCCGCACATCC
>CAYINH010000112.1:954-8146 GCA_964364615.1 uncultured Gemmatimonadaceae bacterium | reverse complement strand
GGTGGTCCACGGTGGGGCGAGGGTCCCGTTGTACGAGTAGCCCTGCACCACACCATCGGCGATCCGGGGCGAGGAGCTTCCGTCCGGCGGAATCGCGGCCCCATACACCGCGTAGCGGGCCCGCCCGATGTCCGCCGCCAGGGCACTCTCCCCTGCGGCAAGCTTAGCCTCCTCCTTCTGATAGCCGAGGACGGCCGGTCCAAGCGTCCGCATGAGCCCGACTGCGGGATCCTCGGCCAGGGTGCCAGGGTCCGGGGCATCCGCGCCGGCCAGGGTGCTGGTCCGCATCAACCGATCCGCCGTGGCCTCGGCGCTGCCGCCGCCCAGCACCGCTCGGGTGATCGCATGCTCCCCGTAGCCCGCGGCGATGTCGGCCAGCTGGAGGGCCAGGAATCGGCGCTCCAGGTCGGCGGGCCATGACGGGGACTGGGTGAAGGCCCGTTGGAAGACCGCGCTCGAGTCGGCCGGGCCGGTGGCAAGCCGCCAAGCCCAGAAGGCCCGCTGAAGTACTCCTGAGCCGGCCGTCCGATTCAGCAGTTCCGAGAACGCGGCCGTGGCGCCGGCCTGAGCCCGCCGGGCCTGTTGCACCGTGGACAACGCATCGAACAGGCCCCCGTAACGCTTCTGGAGCTCCGGTCGGGTGCGGAGGGAGTCGCGCAGCACTCGCTCCGATCCGCCACGCCGCGTCATGATGGTCGGGTCGCGGAGCGCCAGGGACCGCCCCCCCAGACTCTTCTCCCGGTTCGACAGGCTGAACATCCGGTTCCGGATGTCGATCGCCTCCGCCGCGACCGGATCGGCTTTCCGGTAGGCCTGCATGGCGGCCAGCCGGGTCCGATGGAAGCCGAGCGACACCGGGACGGCCACGTCACGCAGATACTCCAACTGGGCCACGGTGGTGAGCCGGGAGGTGCGGCCGGGGTTGCCGATCACGAAGACCACGTCGCCCGGCTGTACGCCGGTCCCGCCGCCACCCCATCCGAAGTGGGCCGGAGTGGAGAGGGGCTTTCCGTCCGGCCCGTAGGCCCTGAGCACCGCGAAGTCGAGGGCGTAGCGGGGGTAGGTAAAATTGTCTGGGTCTCCCCCGAAGAAGCCCATCTGCAGCTCGACCGCCGCGACGAACCGGATGTCGGTGAGCCGGCGGAAGACGTAGGCGGAGGTCCGGGCCCCATCATACAGCGACACGAACTGGATCACGATGGAATCGCTCGGGGTGTGGTACTCGGCCATGAGTCGGTCGCCGATCCGTCCCACCGCTTCCCGAAGCGCCGCGCCGGAACCAGCCGCTTCAAGTTCTTGCGAGACGTCGAGTGCGGCCAGTAGCTGGTCGGCGAAGAACCCCGGAATCGGCCGTTCGTCGGCCAGGTCCCGGGCTACGAACCCGCTGTCGAGCAGGGTCTCGCCCGGGCGGGCGATAGAGGCGAGGCGGCTGCGGACGCAGTGGTGGTTGGTGACGATCAGGCCGTTGGGCGAGACCAGTCCGGCGGAGCAGCCGGGAATCCGGAGCGCCGCGAGCCGGGCCCGGGTAAACCAGGCCGAGTCGGCGGTGAAGCCGTAGGTTCTGCTGAAGTAGTCGGTGGGTGGATTCTCGAAGGTCCACATCTTTCCGAGGTCGAACCGGCCGGGCAGGGTGGAGTCGGGGGCCTGCCCGGCGGCGGTCGCCGGGACGACGAGCAGGACGAGACTGACCAGCAGTCGGGGGAAGGGGAAACGAGTTCTCATGGTTGGTCCAGACTCCCCGGGGGGATCGATGACTCCGTAACCTAGGCCCGGGCGGTCACGGCATCAATCGTCGTCCACCCACCCCCCTCTCCCGGACTCACCGTGACGGGACCCTCGAACGGGGCGTGAATACGCTGCTCCGTTCGACATCGGCGACGGGCAGGGGGCCGGTAGGGTCCTTCAGCCGGGGACTCCCGCCGGCTTGATCGGGCTCCGCACTCGCCAGGCCGGCACCCGTCGCTTAAGGGTGGAGTCGGGGTGGAGGTGCGGCTGGCGCGGCTGCCACGGCGCCGGTACTTTCGGCCATGGAGGTTTCGTGAGCCGTCGGCTTCGGCTGCGTTGTTTCGCCTTGGTTGTGGCCGCCTCGCTGAGCGTTGCCCCGCCACTCACTGCTCAGGAAGCACCGGCAGGATGGCGACTGTGGAGCGCCTTGGGATTCGGGGGCGGCGGCAGTGCCAAGGGGGAAGGGCTGGCGCTGGTCGGGCAAGTGGTCTTCCAGCGTTCGCCACACCATCTCATGCGACCATTGCCTCGGGGTTCGCGCTGACGGATGCCGATCGGTGCGACGCCACGGCGGGAGGGCAGCCCCTGACTCTCGGCGTGCCGATCGTGGCGGAGGTCGCCCTTCGATTGTTGCCATTCATGGGCGTCGGCCTGCAGGCCTTTGGGAACCTCAATTCCCGCAGCAGCTTCGGCGGCGTGGTGGCGTTCCTCCAACTTGGCTGGCTGCCGCCGTAGGGAGTCCACCGCCGTCGGTCGAGCTTGCCCTGGAATCGTGCCTCAGCGATGCTCCGCCGCCGCGGCCCAGGCGGCCAGTCCGGACACGACTCCCTCCGCGTAGGCCTGGATCCCGGCCGGCGTGCGGAAGGCCGCCTCCCGGATCGGCCGCACCAGGGCCGTGGCCTCGACCAGGACCGTCGGAAACCAGGTCGACCGGAGGACGACGAGGTTCGATTCCACCAGCAGCCCTGGCGCGACCCCCAGCCGGGCCGCCACCGAATCCCTCACATGTCGCGCCACCGCCAGCCCCGGGCGATAGAGCCAGAACGCCTGAGTTTCGTCCACCGACTCCGGGGGGCGCCCGTCGCCCGGCGCGTTCAGATGGATCGAGACAAACACATCCGGGTCCGTTTCCTCGGCGAGCTGGACCCGCCGGTCGAGCGAGACCGGCTCACCGTCCCGCCGGATCAGCACCGGCCTAGCCCCCAGGCTTTCCAGCCGCTCTGCCACAGCCAGCGCCACCGCCATCGTCACCTCGGCCTCGTTGAGGCCCGTCGGCCCGGTGGAGCCAGCCGGCGGATGGCCCGGGTCGAGGGCCACCACCATCCCGGCCAGCCCCGGTCCGGCGCTCGGCACAGGCCTGACCTCGAGCCGCAGAACGCCCGGCTCCCACCGGACCCGCCAACCGTACGGCATCTCCCGGAGCCCAATGTCGATCACCCCTCGGTCGCCACCGGCGGCGCGCACCGCGACCTCCTCGGCAATTCCCCCGGCTGCCGGCTCGAACGCCGAGGCAACGTGGGCCCCATGCAGCGTCCACCGGAGCCGGCCGTCGACCATGTCCAGGGTCCACGGGACCGGGCTCTCGAGCGGAACTCGCACCAGGGTGATGCCCCCGGCCTCGGAGACGGTGACGTTCCGGACCAGTGGAACCGCAGAGGATCCTGGGTCGGGGCGGGTCTCCAGTTTCGACACCCACATCGCGAGGCCACCGCTGATGCGGACTCTGATCGCCGAATCGGTCTGGGCCTCCGCTGGCAGCCGTGCGCCGAGGGGCAGGGGAATGGCGATGGTGCCACCCGGGGTCCAGCGGGAGTAGATCGGCCGGGACCGGGTGGCGAGGTCGCCGGTGTCGAGCGGCGGTCGCCGGACCAGCCGGACCCAGCCTGGGGCCGGACTGATCTTCGGGAACGGCGCACCGGCCGGGCCGGGCGATCGGGCAATCGCGATCGTCTGTCGCAGCACGCTGTCCCTCAGTCGCGCCTCGAACGTCAGAACGGGATCGCCCCCATCCGGTAAGGGCAAGAAGGCGGCGAAGGCTCCGTTGGGCTCGACCCGGATGGCTTGGCCGTTGACCTTGAGCCTGGCCTTTCCGGAGCCGACGGTCCCCCAGATCGAGATTGAGTCGGTGACCACCAGCGGTTGATCGTTGGGATAGACCACCGAAAGTTGGAAAGGCCCGTCCGATGGAGGTATCGTCCACTTGGCCGGTCGGCACCCGTTCCCGGCCGTGATGATCACCAGGAGCAGTCCGATGTTCCTTCCACTCGTGGGCCGTCGCCTGCGCACCGTCGGCATCATCCTCTCTTTCGGCGTTGTCGCGGTCGCGACGATCGCGGGGGTGATCGTGTGCGACATGGGCATTGCCTGGGTCGGTCACCGCAAGGCCATCGCCATGCTGGTGGATTCGGTTCCGGCGACGACCGCGTACATGGCGGTGCGCACCGCGGAGGGGCATCCACCCCGGGCCCGCCGCTGGGTCCCCCTCGACTCGATTCCCGCTCTGGCCGTCTGCGCCGTGGTGGCGGCCGAGGATCCGACCTTCTTCCAGCACGAGTGGTTTGACTGGGCGACCCAGGAGCGGCTGTTCCGGAGAGTTCTCGGGGGCGACTTCTCACGGGGCGGAAGCGGGATCGCCCAGCAGCTTGCCCGAAACCTCTTCCTGGCGCCGGACCGCACGGTGCGTCGCAAGGCCCGGGAATATACTCTGGCGGTGCTGGTGGCCGAGACGCTCTCGAAGGAGCGTCAGCTGGAGCTCCACCTCAATCTGGTGGAGTGGGGGGATGGCGTCTGGGGAATCGGGGCCGGCAGCCAGGAACTGTTTGGTCGCCCGCTCGACCGCCTCACCCCGACCGAGACGGTGTTCCTGGCGACCCTGCTACCGGCCCCGGCCCGGGGGATGGAGTTTTCCCTGCTTCCGTCCCGGGGCAGTGGTGCCAGCCGGGTGCTCGCGAGTCTCTGGCGTGCGGGGTGGCTGGACAACGCCACCCGCGCTGCGACGACGGCACGCCATGCGCGGATCGGCTGGTACACCGGTCGGGGACGCCCTGCCCGGGAGGCGATTGCGCGCACCCGGACCGAGATGGGGAGTGAGCCTCAGGTGGCGCCTGTCCTGATCGGGCCAGGGGAGAGCTGGGCACGGCTCTGTGACCAGAGGCGGCGCGGCCGCTGGTAAGCTGAGGTCTCGCTAGACGACGACCTTGGGCAGAGTCGGATTCAGGTGCATCAGGATGTCGTACACCGACATCCCCGTCACGGTGGCCACCACGTTCGGATGGATCGCCGGATCGTCAGGCCCCACCAATGTCCCCACGTCACCGATCCGCACCTTCGGCTCGTCGCCCAGCTCGACGATCGTATGGCTGGCACTCACTGCACCGATCACCGGATGGAGCCCGCCCCCAATCAGCACCCGGGCCCCCTTCACGCCGGTTCTCGGCACCCCGTCGGTGTGACCCATCGGCAGGGTGGCGACCCAGGTCGGGCGCTCGGCCACGTAACGTCGGCCATAGCTGACGCTGTCACCCGTTCTCAATTGCTCTACCCGCACCACCCGGGCCCGGAGCCGCAAGGCCGGCTGCAGAGTGGCGATGGTCCGTTCGTTTCCCGCATCGCTCGGATACCCCCCGAACAGCGAGATCCCGGGCCGCACCAGGTCGAGCCCATCCTCCGGGAAGTTGAAGACCGCGTCCGACGAAGCGGCATGCAAGGCGCCGAGTGACACCCCGCGGGCCCGCGCCTCGACCGCCAGTCCGGTGAGCCGTCGCACCTGCTCCCGGTCAAACTCTCGATCTTCGGTCAACCCCATGAAGGTCCCCTGGATCCGGATCGGCAGCCTGGCCACCCGCTCCAGGAACGGCGCGGCCCGGTGGTAGGGGACACCCATCCGGCTCATCCCGGTATCCAGGTAGATATGGGCTGCCACGGGCTTCCCGACCCGCTCGGCGGCGCGGACCGCCAGGTCGGGGGCCTCGTCGGTGCAGAGTGCCAGGTGGACTCCCTGGGCGACCAGGTCCGGGGCGTCAGCTTCGGCAACGAGTGCCATGAGCAGGATCGGCTTGGTGACCCCCGCCTCGCTGAGCCGGATCGCCTCCTCGGTCTTCACCACCGCGAACCCGACTACCTCGTCCATCGGCTCCAGGGCGCGGGCCGCTTCCAGCAATCCCAGGCCGTAGCCGTTGTTCTTGATCACCGCGAGGATCGGTCGGCGGCCTGCCAGGCGGGACAGGGTCCTGACGTTCTGCTGGATGGCCGCCGGAATCACCTCGATCCAGGGATCGAAGCGGTCGGATGGCACTGTGCTGGGTGGCGATGGGAGGGCGGTTGCCATGGTCATCCCGGGCACCGCGATGGCGGCACCAGCGATCCCGCCGACAAAACTCCTTCGCGAGACCGTCATGGCGCACCTCCCAGATAAACCGGATGACTTCACGCTACCCCACCCGCGAGCCACGGGGAAGGGCTACCCGCCGCGGCCTCGGTTATCCGTGTTGGACCAGGGGCGGCTCAGGGTGGGTCATCGGCACCGTGTGGACCGATGGGCTGCCGGCGGTGACGTTCAGGTGATACCCGGCAAGAATCAGCGCCAGGCCAATGAACTCGGTCACGTAGAGTACCTCGACGTGCCCGAACCGGGTAAAGCTCCCGCCGATCCCTGGCAGCAGGGCTCCGACGGCGATCAGGGCATTCCCGGCCGCTCGACGACCCCCCTCCGCCTCCCGCCGGTACCGCACGGCCGACCACGCCGCCCCGCCGATCAGGAACACCGCCGCGTACAGGTTGATGAACGGACTGAAGGCCCGGACCCACTGCCAGCCGAACACCCTGCCGGAGAGTCGGAAGGTCTCCACGGCCGCCTGGTTGATCGGGGAGAGCAGCACCGCGACCGACGCCACTCCGATGACGGCGAGCAGTCCCGCCGTGAGCCGGTGGGCGGCACGGCGGGTTAGCAGCAGGTACACCGTCCCCTGAGCCAGCGGGGCACCCCCCAGCAACGCCCCGGTGATATACCAGGCCCGGAAGACGGGCTCCTGCCAGCCGAGCAGGGTGGTCAGCGCTTCAGTCAGCGTCCCGGCCCCATAGGTCAGCATCCCGATTCCCCACCAGAGCAGGTGGGTGCCCCCGCGGGCCTGCCAGCGGCTGAACACCACCGCGCCGAACCCGAAGGCCAGCACGGTGGTCAGGATCGGGATGTAGTGCACCGCCGCCGGCTGGGCGGGCATCAGAACTCGAACCGGAACGAGGCGACCACCCGCCGACCCGGCTCAGGCCGGAAGAACGAGGTATTGCCCGCCTCACTGTACAGCACATTCCCCAGGTTCAGGGCCTGCACGGTGACCGATCCGGCGGTCCCAGCCAGCGCCGGAAGCCGAAGTCCCGCCCTGGCGTTCATCGTGGTGAAGGCCGGCAGCACCGGGCCCACCGGACTGTCGGCCAGATTGACCTCTTTCCGCTCTCCCTGATGGCGCAC
>CAYINH010000112.1:0-944 GCA_964364615.1 uncultured Gemmatimonadaceae bacterium | reverse complement strand
CTTCATAGGCCGCGAAGAACCGCCCACTCGGGGCCCGCCAGGCCAGCTCGCCACCGAGCTTGCTGGCGTAGCCGTCGCCCACCGGGTTGTCGGCATCCACCGCATCCTTCGCCGAATTCCAGGTGTAGTGCCCCAGCACCGTCAACCCGCGGCCCAGCCGCACCTCGGCCAGCGTCTCGATCCCCTGATCCCGGATCCGGTCCACGTTCACGTTCTGGAAGCTCGGGAATCTCCCCACCGTGTCTCCGGTCGAGGCGATCCGGATCGCGTCCGAAATGGTGTTGTTGTAGTAGAACGCCTCGAGGTACATCCGGTCGCGGCGGTACTTGACCCCGAGGTCCACGTTGAGACTCTGCTCGGGCTTGAGCGCCGAGTTGGGCACCTGGAACCCGTTCCCCTCCGGCGTCGCCCCCTGGAAGTACTTCTCGACCAGATTGGGCGCCCGGAAGGCCCGGCCCACCGTGGCCACCAGGTTGAGGTGCGGCGTGGCGGCAAAGGTGCTGCCGACCGATCCGACCACCGCTCCGTCCGTGCTGGAACTCAGGGTCAGGGTATCCAGTCCTGGGGTGGTCCGGGTCCGGGTGGTGATGAACTGGCCCCGGGCGCCGAGCGCCACCGTGAACCGGGGTGACACGACCAGCTCCGCCTGGGCGAAGAGCCCCCCGCTGGTGGCCTGGGCGTTGGGGACCTGTGGAGTGGCGCTGGTCCGGACGATCGGCGGCCCCCCGAAATTGAGGATGGTTCGGCTGGAGTCGGTGTTGTCGGAGATATCGGTAAAGGCGTCCAGCCCGTACGTCAGGGTGTGCCGGCCGGCGACCACTTTGGCCGCTTCCACCCGGGTACCATAGGTGGCGATGTCGGTGTAGTTGAAGGGCGCCACGTTGACGCCAGCGGTCGGCGGGAAGGGCGGCCCGAACGGCGCCACCACGTTGAAATCGAGCCGC
>CAYINH010000111.1:0-8184 GCA_964364615.1 uncultured Gemmatimonadaceae bacterium | reverse complement strand
CGGGAAGATGATCAGTCCAAGGATGACCCGGACAGTCGTGGCGGTCCAGTCGCGTTCCGTCTTCAGAATCTGCTTCAGCATTTTCGCTCTCCTTTTAGATGACCATTAAACAATTGACTACTTATGTATTGTCTCAAAAAAACTCACCCTGACGTGCGGATCGCATCCAGGAACTCGATCAACTGCCCGGCATCCGCCGGGTCCAAAGCCCCGAGCACGCTGTCGTGCGCCGCCGCTACCGGCTGGTCGAGCTCCGTCAGGAGTTCCAGCCCCCGATTGGTGATCCGGCAGACGACGCAGCGCCGGTCATTGTCGAGTCGGCTCCGGGAGACCAGCCCCTTGGCCTCAAGCCGGTCGATCATCCGGGTGATGCCGGGAGCCCGCTCGATCATCCGCTCGGCGACAGCCAGGGTGTGCAGCCCGTCGGGCCCTGCCCCACGGAGAATCCGGAGAACGTTGTACTGCTGCACCGTGACCCCCGCTGGTTCGACCACCGCAGCCATTCGGTCCCGGACGACATCTGCGGTCCGCCAGAGGGCCAGCCCCGCCTCCTCGATCAGAGACCCGAACGGTTTGCTCTGCTGGATCTCGTCGTGGATCTTCCGCCGCTTGACCATGTCCCAAGATATCGGTATTACTTGACATGTCAAGTATACCTCACCATCGACCTTGTTGCGATCGACTGATTTTCGGGATATGTTCGGTTTTTCCGATTCCGTCAGGCTGGCACTCCCGTGTTCACCCATCTCCACGTCCACACCCACTTCTCCTTCGGTCGAGGCGCCTCGAGCCCCGACGCGCTGATCGCTGCGGCACTCGAACGCGGGTTCGCTACTCTGGCCTGCACCGACACCAACGGGGTGTACGGCGCGGTCGAGTTTCAGCAGACGGCGGAGTCGGCCGGACTGCGCCCGATCCTCGGCGCCCACCTGGTCGCGGGGGGACAGGAGGCCGTCGTGCTGGCCGAGGACGACCGCGGGTGGGCCGCGCTCTGCCGGGCGGTGAGTCGGATCCACTGGGCCGGCCACCCGGGTACGATCGTCGGCCAGGTTCCAGTCCCGACCACTGCCGGGTGGCCCGAGCGGACCGGGGGAGGCCGAAGGCGAACGTTGGACCCCGCGAGCATCCCGCAATCCGACCCGCGAGCGATTCACCGCGGGGAACGCAGTTCGCCGGAGGAGTCCTCCGGCCGCTCGGGACAGGACCCGGCAGAGGACCTGGCCGACCAGCTGGCTGCCGACCGCGATGGCCTGGTCGTCCTGTCATCCGACATCGCCCTCCTGGAGCGCGTCCACCGGCTGAGCGGCCCGGTCGGGCTCTACGCCGAACTCATCCCCGGCAAGGCGCGACACGCGGTCCTCGCTGCCGCCCGCCGGCTCGGCATCCCACCGGTGGTGAGTGGCGCGGTGCACTTTGCCCACCCCGAGGACTGGGCCCGTCACCGGTTGCTCCGCGCCATCGGGCTCAACACCACGCTCTCGGCGCTCTCGGCCACCGAAGTATCCGGTCGTGACGCCTGGCTCCGCCCCACCGACGAGATCGAGCGTCACTTTCCCGACTGCCCCGAGGCGGTGACCCGCGCCACCGAGGTCGCCGAGCGGTGCCGCTACCGGATTCCGATCGGCCGGATCGTGGCGCCCCGACTGGCCGACCAGAGTGACGCGCTGGGGCAGCTCCGTGCCTTCGCCTATGAGGGGGCCCGACGGCGTTATGGCACCGTCGCCCGAATCACCCGGGACCGGATCGAGCACGAGCTGACGATCATCGCGCTGAAGGGTTTCGCCGACTACTTCCTGGTGGTCCGGGACATCGTGGCCCACGGCCCCACCCACTGCGGCCGCGGCTCGGTCGCCAACTCGATCGTCGCCTACTGCCTGGGGATCACCCACGTGGACCCGCTGGCGTCCGGGCTGCTGTTCGAGCGGTTCCTCAATCCGGAGCGGACCGATCCGCCCGACATCGACCTCGATTTTCCCTGGGACGAGCGCGATCACGTCCTGGGGTACGTCTTCCGCCGCTACCCGCACCCCCAGGCTGCGATGGTCTGCAACCACAACTGCTTCCGGCTCCGCGGCGCGATCCGCGAGGTGGCCAGGGTGCATGGCCGTCCCAATGGAGAGATTCGCGAAGTCACCCGGCGGATTCCCTGGTTCTCGGATGAGCCCCTCGAACAGCTGCTCGACACCCACCCCAACTACTCCGAGCTCGATCTGCCCGCCGCCTGGCGCGACTACGCCCGGATGGCCCAGCCGCTGGTCGGCGTGCCGCGCCACCTGTCGCTCCATCCGGGGGGAGTCGTCATCGTCCCCAACGCGCTGACCGATTTCGTCCCGACCCAGCCGGCGGTCAAGACGCTCGACGGATCGCCCGACCTGACCGTTCCCGCGATTCAGTTCGAGAAGGATGGGGCCGAGGACGCCGGACTGGTCAAGATCGATCTGCTGGGGAACCGCTCGCTGGCGGTGATCCGCGACGCCATGGCCATGGTCGCTCGCAACACCGGGGTGGCCCTCGACTACACCTCATCCGAGGCCGGTGAGGACTCCGCCACCCGGGCCCTGTTCCGGGCCGGGAAGACCATGGGGGTGTTCTACACCGAATCCCCCGCCTCGCGGCTCCTCTGCCGGAAGAGCCAGGCCGAGTCGTTCGAACTGCTGGTCCTCAACACCAGCATCATCCGGCCAGCCTCCAACCGGTTCATCCGGACCTATCTCGAGCGGCTGCATGGCGCACCGTACCAACCGCTCGATCCCTGTCTGCGCGACACCCTGAGTGACACCTTCGGGGTGATGGTTTTTCAGGAGGACGTGGTCAACGTCTGCGCCAGCTTTGCCGGGATGCCGCTCTCCACCGGTGACGGACTCCGCAAGGCGCTCTCCAAGAAGCGGCCGGTCAAACACCTCGCCGGCTACGCGGAGGAGTTCTTTGCCGGCGCGGCAACCCTGGGGCGCGACCCTGACGTCTCGCGTCAGGTGTGGGAGATGGTGATGAGCTTCGCGGGTTACAGCTTCTGCAAGGGGCACTCCTGCTCCTACATCCAGGTGGCACAGCAGTCGTGTTTTCTCCGGGCCCACTATCCGGCCGAGTTTTTTGCCGCGGTGCTGGCCAACGGGGGCGGGTTCTATCGCCCGTTTGCCTATGTGGCGGAGGCCTGGCGCGAAGGAGCCCGGGTACTGGGGCCCGACGTCAATCAGAGCGAGTTCCGCACCACCGGCGCCGGTGACGCGCTCCGGATCGGATTTCAGTTTCTGAAGGGACTCTCGGCCGATGCCGTCGACCGGATCGAGCGGGCCGATCGACCCTTTGCCGACCTGGAGGATCTCCGGCGGCGGACCGGTCTCCAGACCGACGACCTCCGGATTCTGATCAAGGCGGGGGCGCTCGATGCGATCGCGGGCGGCCGCACCCGGCCGATGCTGCTCTGGGCGGTGGACGCCGAACGGATGAGCGCCGCCGAGCGGCACAGCCCCAATGCCACGATGGCCGACATCCTGCCGGCCCCCCGGATCCCCGAGCTGCCCGAGTACCGCCCCGAGCGACGCCGGGAGGAGGAGCAGGCCGCGCTGGGGTTTCCGATCGACGCCCATCCCATGACGCTCCACGCCGACCGGCTCCGCCGTTTCCGGCTCTGTCCTTCCACCGATCTGGCCAACCAGGTGGGGCAGACCGTGCTCTGTGCCGGGATGCTGACCACCGCCAAGCCGGTCACCACCGCAAAGCACGAGCCCATGGAATTCGCCACCTTTGACGATGGCCACGGGCTGATGGAGACGGTGCTCTTTCCCGATGTCTACCGGAACCGGGGACACCTTCTCTTTGACCAGGGACCGTTCATCTTTCGGGGGAAGGTGGAGGAGGAGTTCGGGGCGGTCACCCTGACCATCACTCATCTCGACCGACTGGAACGGATGCTGGCCAAACTCGCTCGCGGCCCCCCGCACCGTGCCGTCCGGACCCGCTCACAACGGAGTGCTCCATGATACGCATCGTCCTGATCGTCCTCGGCGTGCTGGTCGGCCTGGTGGCCCTGGCGGCGGCCGTCGGAACCGCCCTGCCTCGCAATCACATCGCGGCGAGCGAGATCGTGTTGCCCATTGCACCCGACACGGTCTGGAAAGTGGTCCGCAATCCCGCGGCGCTGGTCGGCACCTGGCCCGAGCTGACGTCGGCCGTCCGGGTGACGGAGGCCTCGGGACGTGAAGTGTGGGAGGAGGAAGTGGACGGGTTCAAGATGCGGTACCTGATAACTGATCCCGCACCCTGGCGGATGATCACCATCATCCTGGCGGAACCCGATGCCGCCTTCGGAGGGCAGTGGGATTACCGGGTGATCCCCGAGTCGCAGGGGACCCGGGTCCGGGTGACCGAGGCCGGCTGGGTCGGCAACCCGATGTTCCGGGTGATGATGAGGATCATGGGAACCCACCGGTCGCTGGACGGCTACCTGACGGCCCTCGGGCGGCACTTCGGCCGGGATGTCACCCCGGTGCACCTCCCCGTGAGGGCTGACTAGTTGCCAAGGGTCCGTGAACCGATGTGTCGCCAGACCGCGATGTCTGCGTTGCTGCTCGGTCTGCTGGCCACGGCAGCATGCGGGAACGGGATGACCGACCCGGCCGGCCCGTTTGACCTCGCCCTCGAGCCGGTGGCAACCGGGCTCAGCAGCCCGGTGCTGGTGACCGCCCCGCTCAACGATCCCACCCGGCTGTTCGTCGTCGAGCAGGGTGGGATCATCAAGGTCATCCGGAATGGACAGTTGCTCTCGACCCCATTCCTCGATCTCCGCAGCCGGGTCTCGACCGGCGGAGAGCGCGGTCTCCTGGGCCTGACCTTTCACCCGGATTACGCCACCAACGGCATCCTGGTCGTCGACTACACCAACCTGGTGGGCGACACCCGGGTCTCCAGCTTCAAGGTCACCAGCAATCCCGACGTGGCCGATCCGGGCAGCGAGAAGGTCATTCTGGCCATTCAGCAGCCGTACCCCAACCACAATGGCGGTCAGGTCAGCTTCGGGCCCTTCGGATACCTGTGGGTCGGAATGGGCGACGGCGGCTCGGCCGGCGACCCGGGCGACCGGGCTCAGGACCCGCAGAACCTGCTGGGGAAGATGATCCGGATGACCGTGGAGGACGACGGGACGGGAAGCGTGCCGGCGGGGAATCCCTTCGTCGGTCAGTTTGGGATCCGCTGGGAGATCTGGAGCCTCGGCGTCCGCAACCCCTGGCGCTATAGCTTCGATCGCGTCACCAACGATTTCTACCTGGCCGACGTCGGTCAGAATACCGAGGAGGAGATCAACGTCAGTTCGGGGCTCGCCGGCTCCGGCCGGGCCCGGAACTACGGCTGGCGGTTGATGGAGGGAAGCCGCTGTTTCAACCCCAGCAGCAATTGCACTGATGGCGTCTTCAACCTCACCCTCCCCCTGGTGGTCTATGGCCGGAGCGAGGGCTGCTCGGTCATCGGAGGCCACGTCTACCGGGGGCCCACCCTCAGCGAGATCGACGGGGTGTATTTCTACTCGGACTTTTGCGGCGGCTGGGTCAGGTCGTTCCGCTATCAGAATGGTCAGGCCACCGACCGGCGGGAGTGGCCCGGCCTCAAGATCACCAGCCCCACCAGCTTCGGCGAGGATGCCGCCGGCGAACTCTACCTCGTCTCGGGCCAGGGCACGGTGTATCGCATCATCCGCCGGAACTGACGTGCAGCTGGAGCTCGGCGGAAGCTCGCAGCCCGCCCCACCCGATCCACTGCCGCCGCGCCGCGAACTGGCAGCCTGGCGGGCGCTGATCCCCGATCACATTCACTTCGGCACCTCGACCTGGACTTACCCGGGATGGTATGGTCAGGTCTATCAGGAGCGGTATCCCGAGCGGGGGGCCGCCGGCCGCATGCTGGCGGAATACGCTCGCTTCCCGCTCTTCACGACCGTGGGGATTGACTCGAGTTTCTACCGACCCCCTTCGCCCAAGACGCTCGCCGTCTGGGCCCGGGTCCTTCCCAATGGCTTCCGCGCGGTGAGCAAGGTCTGGGACCGGATCACGGTGCACACCTTTACCGGCAAGCGCGAGGGTCCGGCGCTGGCCGGGAGGCCGAACCCCGACTTCCTCAACCCCGGGCTGTTCCTGTCCGAGGTGCTGGGACCATTCCGGGCGCATTTCGGAGAACACACCGGGCCGTTCGTCTTCGAATTCCAGACCATCGCCGGCCCCGGCGCGGACCCGGGTCGTTTCGCGGAGGGCCTCGATGCCTTCTTTGGTCTGCTGCCGCGGACAGCGCAATACGCCGTCGAGATCCGGAACCCCGAGTTCCTCACCTCAACCTACCTGGCGGTCCTCCGGGCCCACAATGTGGCCCACGTCTTCAATTCATGGAGTCGGATGCCCCCCATCGGAACCCAGCTCGATCTCGAGGGGACGGTGACGGCGGATTTCATCGTCTCCCGGGCGCTGCTCCGGCCGGGAAGGATGTATTCGGAGGCGGTGGAGGCGTTCCAGCCGTACGACAGGGTGCGCGAGGTCAACCCGGAGCTGCGGAGCGATCTGGTCCGGCTGGCCGAGACGGCCGTCGCCCTCCGGATTCCGGCCTACCTGATCGTCAACAACCGGGCGGAGGGCAACGCACCGCACACGATTGCGGCGGTAGCGCGTCAACTGGCCGAGTCGCTCCCGCCGCTCGGCTAGGATGGGATTACAACCGCAAGGGCATGACGTCGCCGCGGAATGGTGCGGTAGCGGCCTCAGCCGGCTGTGCGTCTGGTCCGCCGAGCCCGGGTGGGGCGGCGGCGGGCGGCGGTGCGGGCGGCTCGGAGGCCGGTGGAATGGGCCGCCCTCAACAGATCCTCCAGGTCGGCTTCCTCCTGCCCCACCAGCGGCACCTCGGCCCAGCCATTCAGATGGGCCGCCCCCATCGACAGGAAGGGACGCGCCCGGCCGGTGGCGGCCGCCTCGGTGAAGACGGAGCCGGGCAGCCGGAGCACCACCGCCTGCGCCGAGAAGAACGCGAACATCGCGTCGCCCACGAAATAGGCGTCGGCCCCGAACATCCGACGCGCGGCCACCCCATCCATTGCGCTCAGCCTGGCGCGCAGCGGGGGGATCAGATTCTCGACTTGGGGGACGGCTTCAGACATCTCGCGCTCCAGGGCTGGGTCAGCACAGGTACCGCGAAGATTGTACCGCCAAAATCGCCGCCCCGTAGCCCCGAAGAAACGCCGAAGCTGATCCAAGGCCTGGGTCCCGGCGACGAGGGCGCCGGTCCGGGGTGGGCTACTTGAGGAGCGAGTCGAAGCTGAGACCGGCCGTCTCGGCGACCCGGAGGATCGCCTCGCCGATCTTGTTGTTCGGGGTCGAAGCGCCGGCCGTGACTCCGATGGTGCCGACCCCTTCGCACCATCCCGGGGCGGCCGTGATCTCCTGACCGGTCGCCGGATCGCGGTGCCGGATGGTGCCTGCCTCGGGGTCGATGCAGCCGGCATCCTCGATGTGGTAGGTGCGGACCTCCCGGCTCCGGCACAGGGCGGCCAGGTGATTCGTGTTGCTGGAGTTGTACCCGCCCACGGTGAGCATCAGGTCCGGGGGGTTCTCCAACAGAACCACCAGGGCGTCCTGCCGCTCCTGAGTGGCCGAACAGATCGTGTCGAAGGTGCGGACATGCTGGGCAGCGGCCTCGGCGCCCCACCGGCGGCCCACCGCTTCCCGAAACGCGTCTGCGATCGCCAGCGACTCGCCGGCCAGCATGGTGGTCTGGTTGGCGAGCCCGATCCGCTCCAGATCGGTGGCAAAATCGAACCCGGGACTGGCCGCGTGCCGGAAGCGGTCGGTCAGCGCCGCCGCGTCACCCCCATGCTCGATATAATCGATGACCTCGTTCGCCTGGTCCATGTCGAAGACGACGAGATACTTCCCGCCGGGGTACTTGGTCACCTGGCTCGCCGTGGCCTTGGTCTCTTCGTGCCAGTGTTTACCGTGAATGATGGCGGTAAAGCCGTCCCGGGCGTAGCTCTCGACCCGCTTCCAGACGTTGAGCACCGAGCCGCAGGTGGTGTCCACCAGAGCGCACCCGATCGCCCGCAGCCGCTGAAAGTCGTGGATCGTGACCCCGAAGGCGGGAATCACCACCACGTCGTCCTCGGTCACCCCGGAGAAATCAAAGACACCGTCCTCGCCGTGACGGAGGATCTCG
>CAYINH010000110.1:283-8193 GCA_964364615.1 uncultured Gemmatimonadaceae bacterium | reverse complement strand
AGGCTGCTCCGGGTGCGCGGGCTCGAGGCGCTGGGGCCGCTGGCGCAGTCGGTGGCGACGGACCGGATCGATCTGGGCTTCGTCGACCTGCTGTCGGCGGACGGACTGCTGGATCATCCGATGTCCGGGCCCCGGGAGCGGTTGTTCTGGCGGCGGTCGGTGGTCCAGGTGGCGGAGCCGCCCCGGAGCCCGGCCCCGGTGGTGGATGCCCGGGTCAGGGCCAGTGTGGGGGCCTCGTTCCAGTTCCGGATCGAGGTCCCGGCGGTGGACCCGGCCGATGTGGCGGCCGTGCTGGAGGCGATCGGGACCGGGCCCAATGAGGTCCCCTGGGACTGTGGCGCCTGTGGCTATGCCACCTGTGGCGAGTTTGCCAGGGCGGTGGCGATCGGGCGGAACTCGCTCCGGCTCTGTCCCCCGTACCTGTCGCGGGTGGCGGCCACCGACATGCTGACCGGGCTGGCCACGGTGCAGGTGCTCAAGGCGCGGCTCGGCCAGGAGGTCGAACGGAGCAAGCGGTCGGGAGAGCGGTTCGCGGTCCTGTTCCTGGACCTCGACCATCTCAAGGAGATCAACGACCAGCTGGGGCACGAGTCGGGCAACGAGGTGCTGCGTGAGGTGTCGTCGGAGCTGCAGAACGCGGTCCGGGCGTCCGACCTCGCGGCCCGGTACGGGGGTGACGAGTTCGTGGTGATTCTGACCCGGACCGACAAGCCGGGCGCCACCCGGGTGGCCGAGGCGCTCCGGGCGGGGGTCGAACGGGTGGGGCAGCGGTTGGGATACGGCATGGGGTTCGTGACGGTGAGCATCGGGATCGCGGAATACGATCCGGCGCAGCCGACCGAAGAGGATCTGATCAAGCTGGCCGACCGGGCGATGTATCGGGCGAAGGCAGCCGGTCGCAACATGGTGGTTTAGGGGAGCACGAGATGATGGTTGTCGTCATGGGGGACAGCGCGTGACCGGGCCCAACGTGGTGCGCCGGGATCCGGTCGGTGGGCCGGCGGGCGGGGTGCTGCCCGGTGCGGGACCCGACAGCCTGCATGACCCCTGGGGGGCGCGGCGGGCGGAGAATCTGCTCACCAGCCTGGAGGGCATCCTCTCGGCCCGGGTGGTCACCACCCCGCTGGGCGAGGTCTCGGAGATCCACATCCTGGCGCAGCCGGGGTTGCAGGCCAAGCAGATCGTCCGGAATGTCGAGTCGGCGCTGCTGGCCCAGCTGGGGCTCAAGGTCGACCACCGGAAGATCAGCGTGGCGCAGACCGCCGATGTCCGGCCGATCGAGGCGCTGGAGCGGGAGGCGGTGCGGGAGGCGTCGCTCAAGCGGACCATCCTGTTCGAGGGGCTGACCGTGTCGCCCGCCGAGCGGGGCCATCGGGTCAGGATCGAGGTGACCCTGTCGATTGATGGACAGGAGCTGACGGGGACGGAGGAGGTGGCCGATACCCAGCGGGCCCGGATCGAAGGGGCGGCGCGGGCCGCGGTGGCGGTGCTGGAGCAGTCGGTGACCAGGCACTCGCTGATGCTCGAGGGGGCCAAGATCGTGGCGGAACTCGACAGGACGGTGGTACTGGCGGTGGTCCGGGGGATGGGGGGCCGGGAGTCGGTGACCCTGACCGGGACCGCCGAAGTGCGCGACAATGCGGAACAGGCGGCCGTACTGGCCGTGATGGATGCCACCAATCGGTGGGTCCAGGCTCGGCGGGCTTCGTAGCCGGCGGGAAGACCTGAAAAGAGAGAAAGGAGCCATTAAGGGAGAGAGATCACTGAGACTGGGTCTAGCGGAGTCAGCGGAACCACCCAGCGGAGCGTCAGACAGGTCCTAGCGGACGCCTGTCCCTTCAAGCAGGACTGAGCAACACGAAGGGAGGTGACGCACCGTGATTTATTGGTTCGCCGCAGTACTCGAATTCTTCGCCAACATGTTTATGGCGGAGGGGCAGAACTGGTAACCCTCTCTTAGCTGGTTTCTCTCCCGTCTTTTATGACGACACGGCGTTTGGACGTTTCACCGATCAATCTCTATGTTTTGATCGCCACCGGCATTGCCCTAATCGGCTATGCGGGCGCCTCGATTTTGGTGTCCTCATCCCCGGATTGGTGGGGTCTGGTCGTCCTGACTCTGGTTGCATTCCTGCTTGAAGTATCCAGCACAAGACTCCGCACTGGAGAAGCTTCTGGGTCTATAAGCTTTCTGGCTCATTTGGCTTCCCTTGTCTTGTTCGACCCCTTCTGGGCAGCGACCATCGCTGGGTCTTCCACCCTCTTGGGCCAGATCGTGGAGCGGAAGCCGTTCGTCAGGGTTACGTTCAACACCAGTCAACGTACGCTGGCTGTGTTGCTCGCGGGCATGGTGTACAGGCTTACCGGTGGTAGCGTGCCATTGTCACTTGTCGCCGGTCTTGGTTTGACCTTCGATGTGGTAATCCGCGACCTCTCCGCGTTCCTTCTCTGTGTCCTAGTCTACTTTGTGTTCAATTCTGTTGCGGTCAGCGGAGCCGTGTCTCTCAGTACACGACGCTCTTTTGTCGAGGTCTGGAAGACGAACACGTTTTGGGTTTTCGGGTACGACATTGCCGCCTCAAGCCTCGCCATCCTCGTCGCATGGTTCTACACCCTCTTCGCTAACCTCGACGGGCTTACCAGACTCGGCTTCCTCGCTGTGTTCCTCCCGATCATCCTGGTGAAGCACGTCTACGGGAAGCTGAACACACTGCAGGGCCTCTACGACGAGCTTGATAGTGCACACGCGAAGCTTGAACAGAACGTGCGCGAACAGCTGGCGATGATGGTCAAGTCGATCGAGGCCAGGGACCCCTATACTAGCGGGCACTCTCGGCGGGTTGCGGTCCTGTCGCGTACCATAGCCAGGGAGCTCGGTCTCGCAGAAGATCTCGTGAACGAGATCGAGAACGCTGCTCTGATGCATGACGTCGGGAAGATCCATGCTGAATTTGCGCCATTGCTCTCCAAGGAAGGGAAACTGACTCCTGAAGAATGGGAGATCATGAAGACCCACGCCGCCAAGAGTGAGGAACTCGTTGCCATGTTCAGCCGGTTCCATGGCACAGTGCAAGCTACGGTTCGCTCCCACCACGAACGGTGGGACGGTTTGGGGTACCCCGACGGCCTGGCAGATTCCAAAATCCCAATGGGTTCCAGGATCATCATGGTCGCGGACACCATTGATGCGATGACCACCGAAAGGCCCTACCGTAAACCTCTTGGGTTCGACGTTGTGATCGCGGAGCTCCTCAAACACCGGGGGACCCAGTTTGATCCCGCATTGGTGGACTGTGCAGTGAACTCGGTGTCGATACGGAGGCTGGCGACCACCCAGGGGACTGTGCTCACCGATGATGACCTTCCGCGTGTATCGGCAAGGCCGGTCTCGTTGCGGTCGCACGAGAGTTTCTTCACCGGCCGGCGACTGAATCCCGGCGAATAGCCCGAGGGCTCCTTGCCCTTGAGGTGGTCAGCCGGCCCAAGTGGTGCAAGGTGGGGGCAGGCAGGCGGGCAGCCGTCTCCCGGGCGAGTGCGACACCGCCACCGGCACTATCCAGCTCGAAACCCGCAATTTCTGATGCCAGGAGTAGTTCCACGCGATCGATCGCGTCGAGGCTCCCCGAGGCGTGCCACAGCGACGACAGCAGCGGGTGGCACGACTCCGGTTCCCCTTTCTCGACGGCCAGAATCGCGCTCCACCTTGCTGCCAAGCCGTGATGTCGGGCGATCGACCCCGAGGTGGGGTCGTGTGCAACTGCGTTGGCGGCAGTTCGAAGGGCATCCCTGCGACGACCCAGGAGGACTTGAATATCTGCCAGGCGCAATTGACCCATCGCCTCCAACCGGTCGAACCCACTCTCTTGCACACTGGCCAAGACAGACCGCAGGGTGCCAAGGGCTTTCTCCTTCTTGCCGAGATGAATCAGGGCCGCCGCCTTAGTATAGCCGGCTGCTATCCGATTTTTCGGGGAAGAGACCTGATCCATGCCTGAGATGACGATGTCTGCCCAACTCACGCACTCACCGTAGAGGCCAAGTCGCATGGAGATCAAGGCCATGTTTGTGGCCGTACGGAATACGAGGTCCTTGCTGTCGAGTCGGATTCCTGCCCTGTAGGCCGAGAGGGTAGGCTCCAGCGCCTGGGAGTAGTTGCCCATGGCGCACTCGACCGCGCCAATACCCAACCTAGCAAACGCTAGGAATTTACTCAGCGGGAGTGTGCGTTCAAGAACTGACTCGGCCTCCCGCAGCCGCGAGAGTGCCGCGGATAGATCGCCGACCGTATAGTGCAGCCTGGCCTCAGTGACGAGCCACTTGGCCGTGCCATACGTGTCGTCTTCACCGGGGCGGCTCTTCGAGATCGTATCAAGCAGGTTGTTCCACCCCGGATCGGTACCGAGTGCCTCGACGATGCCGGCCAACACGTGGCAGGCCTCAAGTCGAACAACAGTTGGAGTGTCCGGGTGGTGGGCAATCCCTACCAGGGTGGCCGCAACGACCCGCTGTTCGTCCGGGGCGAACCTGCCCAGACGGTCGTTGGCCATGGCCGTCCACACAGTGATCTCGATCCGAAGTTGATCATCCACGACTTCCACCATGGCCATGGCATCGAGTGACTCCTGCCACAGGGAGAGATCGTTGGCGACCTCGGCCAGCAGGACGAGGCCCCGAGATCTGTCCATCCCCCGGAGCAGCGGCAATCCGGACCGGAGGGCCAAGTCGGCCTCGTGAGGAGCACCGCCAATCATCGCCTCGCGCGCACCCCGCAACAGGAACGGCGCCACCCGATCGCTCCTGCCCCCGCGGACGCAATGCCATGCCACTTCGAGCCCGGGCAGGTTCTCGCCCTCAGCATCCCGGGCGAGCAGAATGTCGGCGACCTGAGCGTGCACCGTCTGACGCAGGATCCCGGGCACGTCCAGGTAGGCACTCGCCCGGGTCATCGGACTGGTGAACTCCAGCTCACCCTCGGCGTCGCGCATCGCGCCCTTGGTGACCAGCTCCGCGATTCCCGCCAGCGCCTGGGGCACGCTGATCCCCACCAGGGCATAGAGCGGCAGCTCGCCGATTCTCCGATCCAGGATCGCCGCCATTCCCAGGACCAACCGGGCCAAGGGACTCAGCGAATCGGTCAAGGAACCGGCGAGGCGATGATAGGTACCGCCCGGAAGGCTCGGGACGTGAGGACTCATCCCGCCCAGGGACAGGGCCAGCGAGGCCGAGCCCCGCCTGGTCCAGTCGGCCACCAGATACTCCAGCGCCAGCGGGAATCCCCCTGAGGTCCCGAGGAGAATCCGGCGCTCCACCAGGCTTGGTCCTGATGGCAGGTCCCGCACCAGGGTATCCAGGTACTCGTTGCCCTCCTCGAGGGGCATCGGCCCCAGGGTCATCTCCGTCAACCCCAGCCGCTCCGCCCCGTCCCGGATCCGCGCGGCACCCCCGTCAGGTGGCAGCAGGGGCCGGGCGCTCAGCAGCACCATGAGCGGTCGATCCGGCAGCCGCCGGATCAGCATGTGCAGGACCGTGAGGCTGGCCTCGTCGGCGATGTGGTAATCATCGATCACCAGCACCACCGGTTGCTCTTCCATCACCGCCGTCAGCAGTTCCAGGACCGCCTCGGCGAACTGAATCCGGGTGGACTCCCCGGGCGCGTCGACCGGGGCTGGCAGATCGGGGAACCTTGCCCTGGCTTCCGGAACGAACCGGGCGATTTCTGCCAGCGACGCCGGGCTGGTCGCCACGGCGCCCGGCTGGTCAATGAGCCGGCCCAGCCCACTGGCCAACGCGGCGTACGGAATGCTGCGCTCCATCTCGAAGCAGCGGACCCGGACCACGGCCGCCCCCTCCATGGCCAGGGAGGTGGCCAGGCGATCGATCAGGGTCGTCTTTCCGACTCCGCTCTCCCCCATGAGCAGGACATGGGATGGTCGAGCGGTCTTGACCCCTTCCCACAGGTCATAGATCGCCCGGTACTCGCGGGTCCGGCCGCAAAACGTTCGATCCCGCCATTCCTCGGTGCGTACCTCTGGTACCACCGATGATCGGGGCCGCTCCCAGGCCCGTCGCCTGAGCCGGACGGCCATCCCATCAAGCTGCCGGGACGGGGTCGCGCCGAGTTCCCGGAGCAGCCGCTGGGACCACTCGTCGTAGATCCGGAGGGCCGTCAGCCGGTCCCCCGCGAAGGCGCTCACCTCCATCTGGGCTCGAATGCCTTCCTCGGTCAGGTCGTCGATCGCCAGCAGCCGCTCGCCATAGCGCCCGAGTCGGCTGATGTCCCCTGACCGGCGGGCGTGATCCATCAGGGAGACCAACCCCGCCTTGATCCGCGGGAGCAGGCGGGTCCGCTGGCGATCCCGCCACATCCCGAATTCCGGGGCATCGTTGATCTCGAACTCGTTCAGGAACCCATCCAGGTCGATCGCCGATCGGGTATCGGTCCCCAGGATCTGGTCCTTGAGCAGGCGATCGACATCGAGTTCGACCGCACCGGGAATCAACTGGACGGTGTGGCCATCGGCGGCCACGGCTTCCCGGCCAAGCTTCCCTCTGAACAGACTGAGCGCGGTGGCGAGGGACTGGCGGCCGGTGGGACCGTCGGAGGCCGGCCACAGCAACTCGATCAGCCAGTCACGACGATGGGCGGTGGGTTCGACCGCGAGGTAGACCAGCAGGGCGAGGTGCTTCCGGGTGCCCAGCCGCACTTCGTCCCCCGCCTCGTTTTCGAGACGCGGTGTCCCCAGACTGAAGAGGTAGTTCCGATGCCGCATGGTTTCGACCTCGCCGCGATGATGACCGGCAGGTCTTAACAAACTCTCAAAAGATTCGGTTGGCTAGAGTGGAATCCTTTGAGAGACGAGACCAGGTGACCGATAATCGGACTACCCTCACGAGACAATCCCCCGCCCCGCGTTCTCGCGAGCCGGGGGATCTGCCCCCCCTGCCTTCCGGCCGGCTACTTGGGCAACAGCACCGCGTCGATCACATACACCCAGCCGTTCCCGGCCCGCACCTGGCCCACCACCTTGGCCCCGTCCACCACGATCTGATCCCCGGTCCGCGACACCGTGGTCGGCCCCCCCTCCTGCATCCCGAGACTCATCCCGTCGACCAGATCCTCCGGGCCATACGCCGAGACCATCACATGGTGCAGCAGAATGGCGCGGAGTTGAGCGGCGTTTTCCGGCTTGAGCAGGTTCTCCACTGTCCCGGCCGGCAGCGCATCAAACGCTGCGTTGACCGGCGCAAAGACGGTGAACGGCCCCGGGTTGGCCAGGGCGTCCAGCCAGTTGACCGCCTTGAGGGCCGCGACCAGGGTGGTGTGGTCCTTCGAGTCCGACGCAATCCGGGCAATGCTCGGCGTGGAGCCCGACTCGTCCACCGCGAGCTGCCCGCTCACGCTGGCGGCCGACGGGTTGTCCGAGGCGGCCTCAGGAGCCGGCTGACAGGCGGGCACCGCCAGCAGGAGGGAGAGCAGGAACGCAGGCAGGGCTTGGGCTTTCATTGCGAAGGCCTCCAAGAGGATGGTCCGGACCGGCAATCGTCATCGATTGTCAGCTAAATACACCCCGCTCCGTGAAGAATTTGTGAGAAAAACGGGACGATTCGTCAGCCCGCGGCCGACTCCCACGACCGGTTGGCAATCAGCTCCAGCACGATGTCCTCGCTCGACCGGTCGGCCGCCTCGGCCGCGAAGTTGGCCACCACCCGATGGCGCATCACCGCCGGCGCCACCGCCCGGACATCCTCCAGGTCGGCCATCGGACGCCCATCGAGCGCCGCCCGCGCCTTGGCCCCGAGCACCAGGTACTGGGACGCCCGGGGTCCGGCCCCCCACTCGACAAACTCCTTGACCAGGTCCGGCGCGCTGGCGTCGCCGGGCCTGGTCATCCGGACCAGCTTGACCGCCG
>CAYINH010000110.1:0-273 GCA_964364615.1 uncultured Gemmatimonadaceae bacterium | reverse complement strand
CAGGCTCCGGGACACCGGAATCCGCCGCACCAGGCCCTGTAGATCCCGCAGCGTCTCAGCGTCGAGCACCGGCCTGATCTGGACCTCCCGCGACCCGGTGGTCTGCTCGACGATCAGCTCCTCCTCCGCCCGGGTCGGGTAGTCGACCCGCAGCTCGAGCATGAATCGGTCGAGCTGCGCCTCGGGCAGCGGATAGGTGCCCTCCTGCTCGATCGGGGTCTGGGTGGCCAGGACGAAGAACGGGTCGGGCAGGGCGTAGGTCTTCCCCGCCGC
>CAYINH010000109.1:4305-8244 GCA_964364615.1 uncultured Gemmatimonadaceae bacterium | reverse complement strand
GACCGCCGGCGGGACCCCCACGATCGACCAGCTGCGGGTCGCCGCCCGAGTGGTGCTGGACCAGGGGTCGCCCGACGATGCCCTCTGGCTCATGCCGGCCGATGGGCTCCCCCGGCGGGGCGATCCGGCCGCTCTGGGCGAGCTGCTCGACAGTCTGGCGCCGCTCCCGGTCCGCCTCGACCTCGGAACCGCCCTCTCTCAGGCCCGAGCCATTCTGGCCGGGGACGAGCGACCCGGCGAGACCCTGATCGTGACCGATCTTCAACGGAGCGCGCTCTCCGCCGCGACCGGCGCCGGCCCGGTGACCGTGGTCGCCCCGCTCCCGGCGCCGGTCGCCAATCTGGGCCTGGCCGATCTCGCCCCCGGGAGCCAGCCCTGGATGCCGGGCCGGGCCCTGGTCACCCTCGCGGTCACCGGTCAGGACCCGGAGCCACGGCCGGTCTCCCTCACGCTCGGGCAGCGCGCGCCGCGCCCGGGGCTGGTGGCGGTGGAACAGCCGGTCGGCCTTTCGGTGCCGGTATCCGGGGCCGGGTGGACCAGCCTGGTGGCGGAACTCGCCCCGGATGAACTCCGGCTCGACGATCGCCGGGAGGTGATGGTCCGGATCGCTCCGCCGGCCCGGGTCCGGTGGGACGCTGACGACCGATTCCTCGCGGCCGCCGCCGAGGTCCTGCTGGATGGGGGCCGGATTGTCCGCGGGGATGCCGTCACCCTGGGCGACCCGTCCCCGGGCGCCTCGGTGGTCATGCCCCCCGCCGATCCGGCCCGGCTGGGTGCCCTCAACCGGGCGCTCGCGGCGCGCGGGGTGTCGTGGCGCTATGGCACCCTCGCCCTAGGCGGGATGACGGACTCCGTCGCTCTGCTCCGCTCCCAGCGGGTGCTGAGGCGCCACGTGCTCGCCCCGGTCGGAGCGGATTCAGGTGAGGTACTCATCCGGCTGGCGGGCGCGCCCTGGCTGGTGCGGAGCGGTTCCACCGTCCTCCTGGCCAGTCGACTCGACACCACCTGGACCACCCTCCCCTTGAGCGCGGAGTTCGTGCCCTTCGTCGATGCCCTGGTGAATCGCCTCGCGGCCGGGGAGTTGGTCCTGCTCGATGCGGCTCCCGGCGATCCGGTCAGCCTGCCCGCACTCGCCGATGCGGTGCTCACCGGGGGCGGGCGCGCCGCGGTGGAAGGGGGCGCCGTGTTCGTTCCCGGCAGCCTCGGGTCCCACTTCATCGTCGCCGGCGGGGACACCCTCGGCGTCATCAACGTGAACCCCGACCCCCGTGAATCGCTGCTCGAGGCGGCCACGGCCGGAGAAGTCCGGGATCTGTGGCCCGGGGTCCGGGTGGTCGCCGCGGACGAGGTGAGGGGGGTCGCCTTCACCGCAGGCGCCCGGACCGACCTTCGACCGCCGCTCCTGTGGCTCGCCCTGCTGCTGGCCCTCGGGGAGGCCGGACTCGCGGCCGGGCGTCGGTTGCGCTGATGACGCTCACCGGTCTGCTCGAGGCCTTTGGCGCGACTCCCGCTGCGGGACGGATACTGGGACAGCTTCCCGGGCGGGGGCAACAGTTCGCGCTGGGTGGGCTGCCGGGTTCCAGCCCCGTGCTGCTGGTCGCCTGGCTGGCCGAGCAGCGGCCCGACCGGCTGATCACCGTGGTGGCGGCCACCCCGGCCGATGCCGACCGATGGATGTCGGACCTGGCGCAGCTCACCGACTGCGCGGTGGGCCTCTATCCCCAGCGGGAATCGCTCGGCGAGGAGGAGGCCCACTACGAAATCGCCGGCGAGCGGATCGAGACGATCGAAGGGCTGCTTCGAGGCCGACTCACCATCCTGGTGACCACGGTCCGGGCCACGGCGGAACGGACCCGGGTCCCCGATGCCCTGAACCGGCTCCGCCTCGAGCTGTCGGCCGGGCAGACCATCCGGCTGGCCGATGCGGTGGCCGCCCTCGAGCGCATGGGCTACCAGCGGGTGCCGACCGTCACCGCGGTGGCCGAGTTCGCCATCCGGGGTGGGATCATCGACCTCTACGGCTTCGGCATGGCCCACCCGATGCGCGGCGAGTGGTGGGGCGACACCCTGGAGTCTCTCCGGGCCTTCGACCTGACGACCCAGCGCTCGGGCGAATCCTCGGACCGGGTGACCATTCTCCCGATCACCAGTGTCCCGGACGATGAGGATGCCCCCACCACCGTCTCCCGGAAGACGCTGCTCCAGCTGCTGCCGGCGGATGCCCTGATCCTGCAGGAACGGTCCGGGGCCGATGCCGAAGAGGTGGCCCGCGCCTGGGCCGAAGCGGAACACCACCTTGATCTCGCCCGGCGGCACGGCGAACTGGTGCCGAGCCGGGATGCGATTCTGGAACCGCCCCCGGAATGGGCCCGTGCCCTGGAGGCCTTCCCCCGCCTGGTCCTCGACGACGAGCACCCTGATTTCCAGGCGGGGTTCTTCCCGCCCGAGGCGATCAACCGGGATCTGCCCTCGCTGCGGCGACTGCTCCGGGGCCCCACCCCCACCCTGATCCTGTGCGACAACGAAGGTCAGCTCGAACGGCTCACCGAACTGCTGGAGGACGAGTGGGGTTCGGCCCGGGCCACCCTGGCGGTCGGGGCGGTGGACGGCGGTTTCGTGATGCCGTCGCTCCGGGTGCTGACCGACCACGAAATCTTCCGCCGGGCCCGGCGGCTCCGGCGAGCGCGGCGCTACCGCGAGGCGGCGCCCAATCTGCTCACCGGGGAGCTCACCGTCGGTGACTACGTCGTCCATCTGGATCACGGGATCGGGATCTACCGGGGGCTGACGACCATCAAGGATGGCGGGGGAGGTTCGATCGAGGCCGCGGTGGTCGAGTACGAGGGCGGCGACCGGCTCAACGTCCCGCTCTACGGACTGGAACAGCTGGAACCGTACCGCTCGGCGGGCGGTGACGGGGACGCCCCGCCGCCCCGACTCCACAGGCTGGGTGGCAGCAGCTGGAAGCGGGTGCGGGATCGGACCCGGTCGGCGATCCGGCAAATGGCCTCCGAACTCCTCGATCTGTACGCCCGCCGCAAAGTCTCGGCGGGGTATCCCTTCCCGCCCGACACCCGGTGGCAACGGGAACTCGAGTCGAGCTTCCTGTACGAGGACACCCCGGATCAGCGGACCGCCACGGCGGACGTCAAGCAGGACATGGAGCGGCCGGTGCCGATGGACCGCCTCCTGGTCGGCGACGTCGGGTACGGCAAGACCGAGATCGCGGTCCGGGCCGCCTTCAAGGCCGTGCAGGGCGGCAAACAGGTCGCGGTCCTGGTGCCGACCACGATTCTCGCCGAGCAGCATGGTCGGACGTTCACCGAGCGACTGGCCGACTACCCGGTCACCGTCGAGGTACTGTCCCGGTTCCGGAGCAGCAAGGCCCAGAAGGAAGTGTTGACCCGGCTGGAGCAGGGCGGGATTGACGTGGTGATCGGGACCCACCGGCTGCTGAGCAAGGACGTGCTCTTCAAGGATCTTGGACTCCTGCTGGTCGATGAGGAGCACCGGTTCGGGGTCCGCCACAAGGAGCGGCTCAAGGAACTGAAGCTGGCGGTCGACGTGCTGACCCTCACGGCCACACCGATCCCCCGCACCCTGCACATGTCGCTCGCCGGGCTGCGCGACATGACCATTATCGAGACCGCTCCGCGCGACCGCTCCCCGGTGCTCACCTTTGTCGAGCCCTGGGATGATGCCCTGCTGGACGAGGCCTTCGCCCGGGAACTCGACCGGGGGGGGCAGGTCTTCGTGGTGCACAACCGGATCGAGACGATCGAGACCGTGGCCGCCCGGGTCCGACGGCTCGCCCCGAGGGCCAGCACCGCAGTCGCCCACGGCCAGATGGCCAGCCAGGAATTGGAGCGGGTGATGGAGCGGTTTGTGGCCGGGGAGGTGGACATCTAGAGATGGTTCGGCGGCGGGTTCGCCGGCTAC
>CAYINH010000109.1:0-4295 GCA_964364615.1 uncultured Gemmatimonadaceae bacterium | reverse complement strand
CCGAACGCCAACACCATGGTGGTCCACGATGCCCATCGGCTCGGTCTGGCCCAGCTCTACCAGCTGCGGGGCCGGGTCGGCCGGAGTCACCGGAGGGCCTACTGCTACCTGGTGGTTCCGGATTCGATCGATCCCGGCGCCGAGGACCGGCTGAAAGTGCTGGAGCATCACACCGAACTGGGGGCCGGATACCGGATCGCCCTCAAGGACATGGAACTCCGTGGGGCGGGCAACCTGCTGGGGTCGGAACAGTCCGGACACGCTCAGGCGGTGGGGTTCGACCTGTACCTCCGCTGGCTCGAAGAGACGGTCCGGTCGCTCCGGGGCCAGGGTGGCGAGCACGCCCCGGCGCCTCCCGATGTGGTCTTCGACCGGGCCGTGGGGCTTCCCGATGAATACATCCCGGATGACGAGAGCAAGCTGTCTCTCTACCGCCGACTGGCGCGAGCGGCCGACTCTGGTGAAATTGATGAGTTGCGCCAGGAACTGCGTGAGCGGTTCGGCCCCCTCCCGCCGGAGGCGGAGCACCTCCTGGACATGACCAGGATCCGGGTCATCGGCGCCGCCCTGGGCCTCCAGCATGTGCTGGTCCGGGGCGACGAGGCCCGGATCACCTTCCGGCAGGGGGTGGCCCCCCGGCTGGCAGGGCTCACCGCCGCCCTGGAGCATGTCCAGCTGGCGGCCGAAGTGCGACGGACCATTCCCCTCTCCCTCCGACTGGAGCGGCTGGGGGGCGAAGACATCATCCCGGCGCTGGTGCGGGCCCTGCGGGCCGCGCTTGGCAACGGACAACCAACTTGAGAGGACTTGGCATGCGGAACCCGAAGTGGCTCGCCGGACTGGCGGTCCTGACCATCACTGTGAGCGGGTGTGAAGGCCTGCGCGACGCATTCTCGGCTCAGGCCGACGTAGTCGCGACCGCCGGCTCCCGGAAACTGACGACCGACCGGATGCTCGGCCTGATGAACACGGTCCAGAGCGGCCGGGTCAGTCCCGAGGGCGCCGAGTACGTGGCCAATCTCTGGGTCGACCTGACCCTCTTCGCCCAGGCGCGCGTCAACGGCGGGCTGTCGAACGACTCCGCCATCGTGGCCCGGGTCATGTGGCCCGAGATCACCCAGGGGATGGTCACCGTGTGGCGAGACAGCCTCGCCAAGACCTGGCCCGCGCCGACCGCCGCCGCCGCGGACAGCGTCTACGCGGCGGGCGAGGTCCGGCTCTTTCAGCACATTCTCAAGATGCCGGCCGGGGGTACCCCCAAGGACACGGCCGCCGTCAAAGGCCTGATCGCGGGGACCCTGGCCCGGATTCGGGGCGGCGCCAACTTCGCGGAGCTGGCGGCAGAGAACAACGACGCCACCAAGGACGACGGCGGTTACCTCGGCGTCGGACCCCGCGGCCAGTTCGTTCCGGAGTTCGAGGAGGCCGCCTGGGCGCTTGAGCCGGGGCAGGTCAGCGCGGTGGTGCAGAGCCCGTTCGGATGGCACCTGATCCGTCGTCCCACGCTGGACGAGTCCCGGGCCCGGTTCGTGGCCTGGATGGAACAGCGCAACGCCATCGTGCAGGACTCGATCTACCTGGACCGACTGGCGAGCGAGAAGAAGCTCGAACTGGTCAAGGGGGCCGCCCCGGTGGTCAAGGAGGCCATGACCGATCTGGACCGGGCCCGGAAGTCCAACCGGGCGCTGGTCAAGATCTCGGGCGACAACTTCACCCTGGGCGACCTCGCCCGCTGGGTCGAAGCGTTCCCGCCGAATGCCAAGTTCCAGATCGCGGCTCAGCCGGACTCGGTCATCGAGGACTTCGTCACCAGCCTGGCCCAGAACGAACTGATTCTGGCCGATGCCCGGAATGCGAAAGTGGGCCTCGGCCAGGCCGATTGGCAGGCGGTCCAGTTGTCGTATCGGGCGACGGTGGATCAACTCGCGGCCTCAATCGGGCTGACCGATTCGGTCGTGTCCGATTCCACCTTGCCCAGGGCTCAGCGGACCGATTCGGCGCTGTCGCGGGTCGAGCGGTTCATGGACCAGCTGGTGGCCGGTCAGGCGCAGTTCCGGCCGTTCTCCCAGGCCCTCGCAGGGTACCTGCGTGAGTCGGGCGCCCGGTCGGGATTCAACCGGGCCGGCCTGACCCGGGTCATGGAGCTCTACAATGCCAAGGTGACCGCTGACTCGGCGGCCGCCGCGGCCAGCCAGCCCGGGCCGATGCAGCCGGCGCCCGGACCGGCACCGGTGCCGGGAGGCACCCCGCCGACTCCATGATCCACCGGGCGGTGACCATCCGCGTTGCCGGTGCCGTGGCCGCGCTCCTCTTCGGGGGCGCGGCCGCGCCGCTGGTGGCCCAGCAGCCGGCCCCATACGATACCGTGGACCGGATCGTGGCAGTGGTGGGGAGCACCTCCATTCTCGCCTCTGAGGTTGAGGAGCAGGTCTTTACCCTGCTCCGCGGCCAGCCGGCACCGACCGATCCCAAGATCCAGCTCACGCTGCGCCAGCAGGCTCTAGGGGACCTGATCGATCTGGAGCTCATGTTCGTTCGGGCCTCGGCCGACACCATGGTCAAGGTCACCGAAGAGGAAGTGACCAGCGCGGTCGATGAACTGTTCCGCAAGACCCGCCAGGACTACCCCTCTGACCAGGCCTTCCGGGAGCAGATCCGGGTCACCGGATTCCAGACGCCGGAGGAGTACCGCCAGTGGCTGACCGACCGGCAGCGGAAACAGCTGATGGCCAACCGGCTGCTTGAGTACCTCAAGGGTGCCGGGAAGATCAAGCCGGTCATCCCGACCGATCGCGAGATGCGGGCATACTGGGACTCCCAGAAGGCCAGTCAGCAGCGGCCGGAAACGATGACCTTCCGGCAGATCGTGGTGGCGCCCAAGGCGAGCGAGGCGGCCAGGGCCCGCGCCATCGCCCTCGCGGACTCGATCCTCACCGAGTTGCGGCGGGGGGAGGACTTCGCCACCGCGGCCCGGCGGTTCTCCCAGGATCCCGGCTCCAAGGACCTGGGTGGTTCCCTCGGCTGGTTCCGGCGGGGGGCCATGGAGCCCAAGTTCGAGGAGGTGGCGTTCCGGCTCCGGGTCGGCGTCGTATCCGATCCGGTCGAGACCCCGTTCGGCATCCACCTGATCCAGGTGGAACGGGTGCAGCCCGCCGAGGTCCTCGCCCGTCACGTCCTGATCATTCCGGAAATCACCCTGGCGGATGCCGACAGTGCTCGCGCCCGGGCGGTGTCCCTGCGTTCCGCCATCGCGGCCGGGGCCTCGTTTGACTCGGTCCAGCGGGTCAATCACGACTCGCAGGAACTCCGGGAGATTCGGGATCTCACCGCCAACCAGTTGATCCCGGCCTACGCCGAACCGATGGAGGGGCTCAAGGTCAGCGAGCTGTCGGAAGTGTTTGCCCTCCCGGTGGAAGGGGCCCCGCTCCGGACCAAGTTCGCGGTGGTCAGGATGGTAGAACGTCGGTTGGCGGGAGAGTTTACCTACCAGGATGTGAAGGACACGATTCGGAGCCAGCTGGGCGAGCAGATGGCCCTCCGTCGGTTCCTCGACGGGCTCCGGAACGCGACGTACGTGGACGTCCGCGGCCGGTGACCCGGCCGAGGGTCGCCGTCACCCTCGGGGATCCGCGCGGAATAGGGCCTGAAATCACGGCCCACGCCCTCTCCGAAGTCGACACCGCCGAGTGGGTGGTGGTTGGCCCCGATGATCTCATTGCCGATCTCCCCGCCGCCGAGCGGGTTGGGATCGGCCGCTGGCAGGATGGCGGCGACGCCCAGGGCAGGGCGCGCCGGGCCGGCATCCTCGCGGGCCGGGCGATCGAAGCCGCCGCCCGGCTCGCCCTCGAGGGCCGGGTGCAGGCCCTGGTCACCGCTCCCATCGAAAAACACGCGATCCACCTGGCCGGATTCCCCTGGCCCGGACACACGGAATGGCTGGCCCACCTGGCCGGCGACGTCGATGTGGCCATGATGCTGGCCTCTGATCGGCTCCGCGTGGTGCTGGTCACCACCCACGTCGCGCTGCGCGATGTCCCGGCGCTCCTCACTCAGGAGGCCGTTCTCCGGACCGGGCGGGTCACCCAGCGAGCGCTCCACGACTGGTTCGGGATCGAGGCCCCCCGGCTGGCGCTCTGCGCGCTCAACCCGCACGCCGGGGAGCAGGGTCTGTTCGGCGATGAGGAGGAGCGCGTCCTTCGACCGGCGGCGGCGGCGCTCGGTGCCGCGGGCCCGTTGCCGGCGGACACTGTGTTCGTGCGCGCGATGCGGGGAGAGTTCGACGCGGTGCTGGCGCC
>CAYINH010000108.1:0-8287 GCA_964364615.1 uncultured Gemmatimonadaceae bacterium | reverse complement strand
CCCCCGGGCCGATCAGGCCCGGGAGGTGATGATGGTCCGTGTATCGTTGTTCACTGCCCGGCAAGGCAAGGGTGTAGCCGTGACCACGGAGGAACTCCCAAGCTGGAACCACCTCGTCCGGTGACAGGAGCAGGTCCACATCGCTGACCGGTCGGGCATCGAGCAGCGGCCAGCGGCTGGCCAGTGCCCGTCTTGCTATTCCCTTCAGCGCGACCACCGGGATTCCCGACCTCCTGAGGAGCTGGAGTACCTGTCGTGCCTCCTCGTCGATCCGCAGGTTGATCCCGGCCACCCCCAGCACCTGCAGGCGAAGCGCCTCCCGGATTGGGCCGGCCACCCCGTCCCTGAGGCGCAAGGTCGCCAGCCTCCGATAGAGCCACAACGAGGCCCCCTCGTGCCATGCCAGCTCGGTGATGCCCGGTGGAGGGGCTGCCCATGCCTCCGCCAGCTCCTCGCGGTGATCCTCGGCCGTCTGATGCAGGGTGGCCCGGAGGAGGCTGCCTGCCTTCACGCCGAGGGTTCGGTGCCGAAGGAGGTAATCACTTCGAGCCGGGCCAGTTCGGAGGGGTTCGCCTCCAACACCGGCAGGCCCTTGCGGGTGAGCCAGGCATGGGCGGCCAGTTCGCCCGACGGTTCCCGGCGCACCCCGACCTGCAGGGCTGCCGGCCGCCCCGCCCGCGCGAGGAGGGCGTGGATGGCGATGGCGCGCTTCAGGCAGGTTCGTCGCCAGGGCCATGGCAGCCAGCCGAGCACTCGGTCCACCCATTCAGCCAGCGCCACGTCATCCACGGAGTGGTCCTCCGGCCGGGACGATCCGCGCCCGGTCGACCAGCCGGTCAATCGCTGGAGGGACACCAGATGGACGAGTGGTGCCAGGGTCAGGGCAGCCATCGTGGCCCGCCATCTCCAGGCCAGTGTCAGCGGCTGGGTGCTCATTTCCCCAGTTCGACCACCACCGCGCTGGCCAGGCATTGCTCCACGAAGGCCTGAGCGGCCTGGTCGGCCTGGTCGGCGGACACTTCATACTCCTGTTGCAGCAACCCGACCAGGTCGGCAACGGACTGCGGTGCCTCAAGCGCCCGCAACATCGTCACTCCGCTCTCATTCAACGAGAAATAGCGTCGCTCGCCGAGATGGAGGACGACCCCTTCCCCCTCCAGCTCGGTCATCCTGACGTCGGGGTGGCGTTGATACCGCGCGTCCGTCATGGCAGCAACTCACGTAGGGCTCCCGGCCTGGAGATCAGGTCGGGTGCCAGGTGGAGATCAAAGGCCCTGGTCTGTTCCGCCAGGCGGCGGAGGGTGGCGAGGTACTCATCCGCTCCCCAGCGCTCGAACAATACCCAGAATGTCGCTGGGAGGATCCGGCGGATCACCTCCCCGGCCGGGACCGGCTCAAGGTACGAGGTCTCGCCACCCACAACCGGGAACAGGAGGTACTGCGGGGTCACCGTCTGGATCCACTTGCCGCCGAGCTCCTCGGGGAAGAACCCCTGCTTGCCCCGCTCGGGGATCGGCGTTCCCCCGGTGGATCGGAGCAGTTCCCTGCCTCCCTCCCGCAGGGCGATTCGGCTCCGCCAGGCCGTCACGGCCACGTCCCCGTTCACCATGTGGAGAAACGACATGTCATCGGTCCCAACCTGCCACCCCCGCCGGGTGAGCAGCGCCGCGGTGGTCGATTTGCCGCTGAAGGAATCGCCGACCAGGACCCAGTCCTCGCCGGTCGGATCGCGGGCCGTGGCCGCGTGGAGGTGGTAGAGCCCGCCTCGTTTCAGGGCCAGCACGACCAGGTTCATGAAGAACAGCCGGAAGAACTCACCGCCCTCTGCCATGGCTGCTGGCGAAGTCTCCAGCGTCAGCTCGGGGCGGGTGGGGTGGACCATCGCCCGAGCCGGGGCGCGTCGCCAGTAGCCGGTCAGCGCCTCGTCGCTGGCGGACCGGATCTCCAGTTCGTCGGTTTCGAAGATGATTGTCCCCTCGGGACGCGCGACCTCAGCTCCCTCGGACACCATGGAGGCGGTGATGGAAAATCCCGCGGGCAACGGCAGCTGGCCAGCCTCGAGCCAGTTGGTCAACGTCGAGGCGAGGCCGGGTTCAGCGGCGTGGACCGCTTCAGTGGTGAGTGGGGACATTGTGGAGGGGGAGAGTATGCAAGGGGTGGGCCGTAGAGAACCCCTGAACGGCGCGACCCCCCGAGGCATTGGTGCCTCGGGGGGTCGCGCTGAAGACCCTAGGTTGAGCCCGCCCGTCAGGGGCCGGGGACTAAGCTTCCCGCGGGCTGGAGGTTATGAGGGGCAGTCGGTTCAACCCGGGATCCCGTTCGGTCCGCCGCTCAGGGTCGTGAGTGTCAGACTGGCCAGTGACGCCTGGGCCTTCAGAACAGGGGCAACAAAGGGCTTCTTCATGACTTCTCCGGGTGGATGGGACCATGTCTACTCATTGCTGTCGACCAGGCTTCCCGTCGCGGAAGGCTAGTCGATGACGCATTGCGCTCCGCACCCACTTCGGGTGATGAGTGTCAGGCTGGCCAGCGACGCCTGGGCCTTCAGGACTGGGGCAACGAAGGGTCTCTTCATTTTGCTACTCCCGCGGATTGAGTTGGGTAGGTCATCGAGTCTCGCAGGAATCGGGCCTCCCGAGTCCGTGAGCCGTAAGTCTTTCAGCCGGCTAGCTTTTCGTCAGTCCCCTGTCGGTCAGCGCTTGCACTGCCACCACACCACCAGTGTTGCGTCGGCGCAACGATACTACTCCGACCGCTGGCACAGGAGGTAGGTGGGTAGGCCGCCCTTCTACTCAGGACCCTGCTTTCGACGACGGTCCAGCGAACGCTTCAACATCGCCGCAAGGCCCTGGTGGCCGGCCGCCCAGTTCGCGGTCAGATTCCGGCCATGCCGTCGCCGAAGCAGGAGCACTTCGGGGACCATTTCCCAGGCCACCCCGGCCTCTCGAGCCCGGAACAGCCAGTCAGTGTCCTCACCCACGCGCAGGGATTCGTCGAACCCTCCGATGCGTTCGAACAGCGACCGCCGAGCCAGCATCAGGGGTGGCCCCCACGCCGGCTGCGGTTGTGCTACCGGGAGGTCCTTGACCCGCTCCTCGGCCTCCCGCAGCTCCGGCTCCCAGAAGTTCTGCAGGTGTCCCAGACAGAGCTCGAGATCCGGTCGGACGAGCATCCGCTCCATCTGCATGGACAGCTTGTGCGGAACCCAGAGGTCATCCGCATCCTGGAAGGCAATGAACTCGCCGGTGGCGATGTTGATGCCCTGATTGCGAGCCCTGGCCGGCCCGGCGTTCTCCTGCCGGAGCACCTGGAGGGTCTGGGGGTACCCTGCCAGGATCCCGGGAGTGCCATCGGTTGAGCCATCGTCGACGACGATGACCTCGAGCGGCCGCCAGGTTTGCCCGAACACGCTGTCGAGCGCTTCCTGGAGGTACCGCTCGCCGTTGTAGACCGGAACGATGCAACTGACCAGCGGCTGGGTGCTCACGATGGGGATCCCTCCGGAGGCGGCCCCGGGGAACGCCTGCTCTTGAGGGACCGGCTCAGCAGGCGGAAGAACTCCTCGCGGCTCCGGTCGCGATGGACCCGGCTCCGGTTCTCGAGATGGAGGCGACGAAAGAGGAGCACCTGGTCCATGAGGGCCCCCTCGACCCCCGCGTTCCGTGCCCTGAGAAACCAGTCCGCCGAATCCCCGTGTGCCAAGGTGGGATCAAAGGGGCCGACCCGGTCAAACACTTCCCGGCGGACCAGCAGCGTTCCGGTCACGTACCCGGCGAGCGGCCGTGCCCTGGCGCCGTCCCGCAATCGTCGTTCTTCCTCGGCGACCTCCGGTTCCCAGAAGTTCTGCACCTTCCCGACGCAGAAGCCCAAGTGGGGTTCGCATGCCAGCCGGGCCATCTGTTCGCCGATCTTTCCCGGGGCCCAACGGTCGTCCGCGTCCAGGAACGCCAGCAAGGCGCCCTGCGCCGCCGAGGCGCCCCGGTTGCGGGCGGAAGCCGGTCCGGCGTTCGGCTGCCGAATCACTGTGACCGCGGGGCGATACCGCGCCAGCACCTCCCCTGTGTCATCGGTCGATCCATCGTCCACCACAATAACCTCGAGGGGCTGCCAGCTCTGGGCCAGGATGCTGTCGAGCGCCTCGGCAAGGAACCGCTCCCCGTTGTACACGGGGACGATGCAGGAGATCAGCGGTGAGGTGTCCGTCATGCGCCAGTCCCTCCCTGGAGGATGGTGCGGATGGTCCGGGGGATCTGTTCGAGATCATACCCGAGATCGATCCACCAGGTTGGCACCGATTCCACCAGGGATACCAAGGTGTCGAAGCTTCGACGGCCGGAAAGGCCGTAGGGCAGCTGGAACAGGGAGCTGGGTGCCAATTGCCGGAGGACCTCGATCTTCGAGGCCGGCCGAAGGGTAGTCTCCCGCGTGTGGGCAACCCGCGGCAACGCGACCGCCCCAATGGTGGTACTTGGTGCGAATCCCCGGGGGTACAACTCGCCCAGCAGCACCAGGCTCTTGTCCTCGCGTTCCAATCGGCCGGGGATGGCGTGGGGGATCAGGTCGGGAAAGCGCTGAATGTGGTCCGGAGTGAGATGGGCGGAACAATAGAGGCTGTGGCCGGTCCATCGACCGTCAGCCGCCCGTTCCAGGCCCACATAGTCATCGGCCAGATACGCCAGCCCTGCCCGGAGGCAGGTCAGGGCGGTGGTGGTCTTCCCTGATCCGCCTGGTCCACCGAACAGCACTCCGCTGGTGCCATCGGACACCAGGCCCGCATGGACCGCCTGGATCCCCCGGTCCCGGTGCCACAACAGGAGCTCGGAGTGGAGCGGGCGGCCGAGCTCATACTGGGTCAGACGATCCCGGGACCCGACCCATCCGACCAGGTGTCCATTCGCCCGGTCCATGACCGTGCGGACGCTGGGGGAGACGTGGAGCACATGCCGGGCCCCCTCATAGACGGTGACAGACCCGGGAGCCTCCGGCTCAGAGCCAAGCTCACACCCTTCACAGGAAATACCAGTCGCGGCCTCATCCCAGAGATCCATGGCGAGGCTGGGCGCCCCTGAAGGGTCCTGGATTCGGAGGTGTGCCAGAGGGCGCCCGACCGCGGTGGCCAGCCGATGCCCAGCCACCCGGAGCCGGACTATCCGGCCCGCCATCCGGTACCTGCTCTCGACCACAGACGAGATCGCGGCGGCCCGGCGGAATCCACCCGCCAGCCGGTCAAACTCATCGCTGCCCAGCTGGGCAGGCGGCGACTCGGGCGGTGCCGTTTCGGTCATTGACGTTCGGTCGTTCGGATGGGCGACCGCGGGGATTTCCGGGCGTCCAGTGCCTTGGTGGCGCCCCTGGCGAGTCGGCGGAAATACCACCACAGCATGAAGCCACGCTTTTCGGGATAGGCGTGTGCCATGTAGGCGCGCGAAGGCCAGAGCTTCAAACCGAGGAGCCATGTGCTGCTCCAGAAACCGATGGGCTCGCGCTCTCCTCGGACGGTGCCGGCGGGGAGGGCATTGGCCCAGAAGAACGCGATGTCCCGGGCCAGGGGAGGCGCTTCGGCGGCCTCGGAACGGACCGTGCGGAGAACCTCCTCCGGTACCGGCGCGCCCACCTCGTCCGAGAGATAGGTCAACATGACCGATACCGGGAGTGCCAGTCGGGCTTCCCGCATTCCATCCAGGAACCTCTCCCATGGGAATTCAGCAGTTTCCGTCAGGAGGAACCAGCTGTCCGTGACCCATCGCAGGGTGGACCGCTGAGGAGTACAACTGGCCAGGCCGAGGACCAGAACCAGGTGGTCGCCCGGCGCCGGGATGCGGACCGGGATGCCGAGTATGGGTCGGGTGGTAGCGCCGGACCATACCCATTCGGGGGGAAGCGAGTAGTAACGCTCGGGGAAAAAGGTCGTGTGCAGCTCGACGGGGAACCCGGAGGGATGCACCCACCGCTCTTCGCCCGGCGGTCGTGACGGGTCATCCTGGGCAACTCCGAACCCCGTGGCGCTCAGGGCGCCGGCAATTGCCGGCCGGGACTCGATGGGAAGGTAGAGGTCGAGGTCGTGGCAGTGGCGGGTAACCGGGTCGGGGTAACCCGTCTCTGCCAGGGCCACTCCTCGGACGACCAGGAACGGGTGCCCGGTGGCCGAAACGGCCGTGAGCGCTTGTCGAACGAGGGCCTGGACCGATGCGACCCGAATCGCTTCGCGGGCCATGCCGGTCCGCAGGGCGGTGACTGTGTCCCGCTGGAACCGGTCGGTGGATACCCCTTCGGATCTGGCCAGCAGCGGGCGGAGGCCCTTGACCGCCACCTGTGCGGCAGGTGGCAGGGTGGCCAGGGCTCCGATCATCCGATCAACCAACTTGAGATCATCGGGCCCGGAGCGGCTGGTGCCGAGGGCTGCGCGCAGCAGCGTCGTCTGTTCGATGCTGGGCAGCAGTTCGACGAGCCCGGCGCGAGTGACCGCCGCCCTGCGGCCCCTGAGGTGGGGCCACCCGGATTCGGTGGGCAACCCCCTCAGCCCAATGAAGGACGACGCCCTGTCGCGTCAGGCTTCGCCCATGGTGTCTCGTCGAAACCGGGCATCGGCGGGTCGAGTGCCAGCAGGTCGGCCATGTCAGTGAACTTTCGCAGTTCGGGTACCTGGTACACCTCACCGCTGCTCGGTTCTGGAGCTGCATTTGGCACCGAATCGGAAGCCGAGGCAACGAGCAGGCCCTCATCGACGAGCTCGGTCACGAGCTTGTTCAGGTCCGCCTCGGCCTGTCCCGGATCGACAGCGTACCGTTCCACCATGGCGGTGGCGACCTGGCCCAGGGCGTGGCCGGTCTGCAGCCTCTCCCAGATCAGCGCTCCGGGACCATCCAGACTGTAGTATGAGCCATCGGCCAGATTCATGATGATCGCCTCACCATCAATCACCTTGCCGGTGACTTCCTCGCTCTTGGTGGTGTAACGCTGTTGCTGGTTCACGACAGGTCTCCTCTGAAAGCCCCGGGGGGGGTGGCCTTGGAGTGCACTATCCGTGCCGACTTGGCCCCCAATCATGATGTCCAGAAAGAAAGCTGCCTGCGTCCGGCGCGGGTTGCCAGCCGGGCGACCCCGCGCGCCCAGATCAAGAGGTGGTAGCCGAAGAGCCTGATCATCAACACGGGACCCGGCGTGAGGCGGTGAGGTGTCTCGCCGGGCTGCGCCTTGCCTTCCCAAAGCCAGGTGAGTGGATCGCGATCTCCGGTCGACACCTGGCGCAGTCGCCGCATCCGCCGGTCGGGTGAGGTGGACCAGAACGAAACGGCCAGGTGACCGAGATGGTACCTGGGACCGGTGGCGGAAGGCAGCCATGAGGGAGGGTCAAGCAGGGCCAGGTGGATTCGCGCCAGGCGGCTGACAGCGAGTCGCTCTATGTACCCGTCCGGAACTCCGGTTCCGAGAAGGCATTCGCTGAGGCGCAGGGTAAGCGCGAGGATCACCTCCAGTCGGCTCTTTCTGGCCTCTCGAACGAGTTGGATCCAGTCGACCTCCCCTCGGTCGATGATCCGGTCGACATCCACCAGCCGACGAAGACGGGAGAACCCGTCTTCGGTGTTCTGGCTGGCAAGATGCAGGAGCATGTCCTCCGGCGAAGGCATCGTCAGGTCACCTTCCGCTCTGGAGATGACCGTGGCCCTTGCCATCACTCCCGCAGGGTCGAGCGTGAACACATGATGCGGGGAGTCGAGCGCCCAGTGCAATTCGACCTCAAACCCCCCTGGGTGGGTCAGTGGCAGGTGGAAGTGGTGCTCCCGGAAGCCTCGGAGCACTGCTTCCGACGCCGGGAGCTGATACCCCGAGGTGGAGAGGATCGTGGCGGCACGGTCCACGAGGTCCTGGTCCAGGAGGAGGTCCAGGTCGCCGAGTTGGCGATCGACGGCGTTGGCAAAGGCGTACTCCCGCAGAGCCCCACCCTTGAGCACAACCACGGGGAGGTTCTCTCGCGCCAAAACCCGGAGCACCCGGTCCCTCTCGAGGTCCCAGAGCAGGGCCTGCTGCTTCAGAATCCGGAGCGGGGCAAGCACCCGCTGGCGCGTTTCAGGGCTGAGGGTCGTGGCGGTGGAAAGCTGTCCAAGTGTGGTGAGCGCCAAGCCGAGCACCCCGTGCTTGGTGGCCAGCCGGTGGAAGACTTCCCGGAACTCACAGTCTCCGAGGCGGGCGACGGCCTGGGCGGACACCGGCCCCTCGTCCGGCCTTCGGCAGAGCGCCAGGATGAGGTCGAAAGCCTCAGGGACGAGGGGGGAGGTCTTGCCAAGTT
>CAYINH010000107.1:0-8318 GCA_964364615.1 uncultured Gemmatimonadaceae bacterium | reverse complement strand
CGCCGCGAGCCGGTCGTCCGTGTCCACCGTGCGTTTGCGTCCGCCGCCCGGCCGGCGCGTCCGCTCCGTCGGCAGGCTCGCGCCCGCGCTGTCGAGTTCGCGCATGCCCCGACTGATCGTGGAACCCGAAATCCCGGTGGCCGCTGCCACCAGGCCAATGCCCCCATGCCGGAAGGCCCCGGCTTCGCTCGCGGCCCAGACGCGCCGCGAACGTTCCGTCGCCACCGAACGGAGTCCCCGATACTTGCGGCGGAGCGTCTTGAGATCCACGCCCCCAACCTACGACACCGGCTTCGAGACATCAGGCAGTTACTTATTCACGCACCCTAACTACAGCCAGCGTCCTGACTCTAAAGTGCGATCACGAACACGGGCGACGATGGCGAGGTCAGTCATTCCATTTCGTCCAAACTGCTATTACGGCACAGCCGTCCCAATGAAAGACCCCGGGGATTTCACTCACTCCCCGATAGACCTCGATCATCTCGATATCCGAAGGGTTGATCCGCGATAGCATCTCGACTTCGGGCGTCTCGTTGAAGCTCGGTCTGGCCAGCGTCGGGTTCTCCAGCCGATTCCCAGGATCCCTCGACCCGGACATGGGGACCTGCCGAACCCCATCGATGAACACCTGGACCCCTCCTGGGTTCTGGCACCGGACAAACGAAATCCGCTTCGGCGGACCATTGGATACCCGCACACCGGGGATGCCTTGCAGCAGCTCCGCCGCAGAGCTCCCGAAGCGACGATCGATGGCGTCCCGGTCGACGAGCGTTCCCAGCCCGATCTTCTGGCGACGGAAAACATCGTCGTACTTGGTGGTGCCGGCATAGCGGAGGGGCTTGCTCGCTGGAGCCGAGACGATCAACTCTGGCAGCTGTACCGCGCTGGCAATCAACTCGACCAGGATGGTGTCGCGAAGCGACGGCAGCGGGTGGAGCGAGAGCAGGATCGGTCGGTACCCGATCCGACGGAACCCGACCGTGCTGTCGACTGGAGACACCAGAATGGTGAAGACGCCGTTGCGGTCGGTCGTCGCCCGGACCTCACGACGGTTGATGACGACCTCCACCCCGCTGAGGTCGCGGCCTGCCTGATCGTGAACTCGTCCGATCAGGAGATCATGCTGGGGTGGGGGAGTCTGGGCCCAGACTTGGGACAAACTCCCGGCCAGAACACTGAGGGCCGACCAGAACGTGAGCGCATGCCGCATAATCCCTCCCGGCTCGGCTTGGGCCGTTCAGAAGCCTCGGGGGCAAAGACAACGATTGTAGCGCATTTTGTTCCAATCAACGTCAGAAGATCCCTTAGTTAGCACACAGCCAAGTAACCCCGCGGGCAGTGTTGAGGCTGCAGTGCTGCCCAACACGGTGGTAGACCCCGAATGACATTCCACCGTTCGACGTGCGGGAGACCAAGGAGTCGCGGTGCGACCGGGCCGGGTACGAGCGAGCACGGCAGCGTGAGGCTTGGGGTTGGCAGGCCGCTCCTGCACTCGAACTGCTCGATCACGGCATCAAACGTTAATATGGTGCGCTGAGCTCCGGATCTTCACACTAATGTCGGGGCGCATTAGGCGAGAAACAATCATTCCTTGACAGTTTCGCCGTTCGATCGCTCTCGGCAATCCCGCAAACAGGTAGAAACCGCCTGGCTTGGCCGCCTCGCGCCTGGCGAAGGCCTGATTCTCAATAAGTGAGCCGTCTGCCGCAACACTCTGTGGAGTAAATGGGGAACATGTATGGCCGCTAAGAATACAAGTGCCTTGTTGTGGCGACGAGCATTGGCTCATTCCACTCCCTGGGATGCTAACGGGCACGCACGTATGGACCTGACTGCACTCCCAACACTCCGCGAGCAGGTCAGATCCTCCGAGCGACAGGAGGGCGACCACCAATGCGAGTCTCTGGCAAGTCTTCTTGAACATAAGGACCTCCACGGTGTAAGGACTTTCCTTCAGCGAGCCTGCCAACCCCAGGAGTACACAACCAATTCCAGGCTGTCGGGCCGTCGAATCGCGAGAAGGCGCCGTTTCGCGGGGTCGGAATCGAGAACGCCGAACGGGAAGTCGAGCGCCGTCGCGCGTACAAACGAGCCGTCCATGGTTCGGAACTGATTGCCCCGCTTCCAGTTACAGAGCTGGACGGGGCTTTTTCTTGTTCGTGACGGGGAGTCCGGTGCCAGTTCCTGGTGCCAGTTGTCGAAGGAGTCTCACGAGGCTGCCGGTGGATGTGCTAGACCAGAGGGCCGGCGTAAGGAATGTTGCTATCGATACTTGCCCCCCGCCCGATTCGCTGAAAGGCCTCGGGCGGGGTTATTCTTTTCGCGCTCTCGAAAGAGCCTTGACGAGAGTGACAGACACTATTATATAGTCTATTAAACTATATAATAGAGTCTATACCTTCATCTTACTGCCTAATATGAAACTGCAAGGCCGGACCGCTATCGAGGCGGCGCTGACCGCCCTCGGTGAACGACTCGCGCACGCACACGAGCCGTGTGCGATCGTCGTCCTAGGCGGAGCCGCCCTGAACCTCCTGGCAATCGTGGACCGACCCACCATCGATGTCGACGTTTTGGCTCGGGCTGATGAAACAGGCGCGATCCAACCGCCGGATCCCCTGCCCGACACGCTGCGTCGCGCGATCGCTGCGGTGGCTCGCGACCGGGGTCTGTTGGAGAACTGGATGAACACGACTGTCGCCGATCAATGGCGCTTCGGCCTGCCGCCCGGCCTTGCCGAGCGAATCGAGTGGCGAACATTCGGCGCGCTCCGTGTCGGCATCGTCGGGCGGCGCGACCTGATCTGCTTCAAGCTCTATGCGTCCTCCGACCAGACGGGGCCAGATAATGTGCACGTGCGCGACTTGCTCGCGTTGAGGCCCAATGCCGAGGACCTGGAGTGGTCCGCAGCGTGGGTCCGCGCCCAGGATTCCTCGCCGGAGTTTCACGCCGTCGTTGCCAGAGTGGTGGCCTATGTCCAAGACGCGCTTCTCTAACATCGCGCGCGAGCTGCACGAGGCGGCGGCCGGCGCAGCATGGATCCAGTGGCAGGCGCTGGGCGGCCAGGCCGCCGCGCCCCGGGCACCGGTCGCGATCGTCGACCCGGAAGCGCTGGTGCTCTGCTCCCTCTGGCTCGCGGATGAGGAACCTAGGTTACGGGACTTCCTCTACGGATTCGCGGAGCTGGGATCCCGTCTGCTCAGCGTCCAACGCTTGAAACGCGCCACGGGTTTATTCCCGGCCGGAGGGGATAAGCGGGTTGCCGGTCTCGCGTCCTGGGTCGTGAGCTTCGGAAAAGACCCCCGGTGGCGTACCTTGGCCGGAGGAGGCTCGAAGCCGGCCGGGAGACGCCACAAAGTGGGCCCCGCCTCCACGCGGTTGGGAGATCCCGGCTCTCTCATGCTGCGCCTGCGGACCGGGTTCGGAGTGGATGTCCGCATCGATACCCTCAGCTACCTCATCGGCCGCCGGGGTGCCTGGGCCGATGTGAAGGACATCTCAGAGGCGCTGCTCTATGCGAAATACTCGGTCCGCGGTGCCTGTGAAGCGCTCGCGGATGCCCGGCTGATCGAAACCCGCACCGACCGGCCGGTCAAGTACTACGCCGATCAGCGCCGGTGGACCACCCTGCTGAAACTCCCCCACACCCCCGCGTGGCATCCATGGATGAGGGTCTATGCCTTCGTAATACGCCTTGGAGCGTGGCTAAGGGAGCCGGGGGTGCAGGCTGCCTTGCCTTCTCTCGCGGCATCGCTGGCACGGGAGTTCATTCTTGAGCACGGCCAGGTCTTGGCGGAACTTCAGCTCAACGTACCCCACGAACGGGACTATCTCGGCGAGGAATACCTGCCGGCGTTCGAGCGCACGATTTCGGCGCTGGTGCAGTGGCTCGGTGACAACGCGTAGGGAAGCTACTCATGACGAACGTCGGTGACGTGCCCGGTGCACGACGCGCCGAGCTTCTCCATGCGATCCTGGAGGAAGAGGATCACCTCGCCCGGCTGGCTGGCCAACACTCCGACACCCGCACCCGCCTAGCCACCCTTCAGTTGGAACTGGCGGCGCTCGGCGCCGAGCCGGAGGTCAGCGTGCGGCCCGCGATCGTGGCCGAAGCTGTGGTCCCCCGGACGCCCGCCGAAAAGGTGAGTCTATTCCGCTCCTTCTTCCGGGGACGCCCGGAGGTGTTTCCCACACGCTTCGTGAGCAAGAAGACCGGCAAGCCCGGTTACGCGCCGGCGTGCGCCAACAAGTTCGTGCGCGGTGTCTGTGCTTTGCCGGCCATCCGGTGCGGCGAGTGCCCCAACCAAGCGTTCCAGGCGATCGACGACCAGGCGATTCTGGATCACCTCCGAGGCCGGCACGTGATGGGTGTGTATCCGCTGCTTGAGGACGAGACGTGCTGGCTCCTGGCGGCGGACTTCGACAAGTCCTCCTGGCAAGACGACGTGTCCGCCTTCGTTGCCACCTGTCGCTCCGCCGGTGTGCCAGCCGTTGTCGAGCGATCCCGCTCCGGCAACGGCGCCCACGTCTGGATCTTCTTCGGGGCTCCAATCCCCGCGACCGCCGCGCGGCAGATGGGGTGCTACCTCATTACCGAAACGATGGCCCGTCATCACCAACTCGCCATGGGCTCGTACGACCGGCTCTTTCCCAACCAGGACACCATGCCCCGCGGCGGTTTTGGGAACCTCATCGCCTTGCCGCTGCAGCACGAGGCCCGCCGCCGCGGCAACACCCTCTTCGTGGACGATGCGTTCGTGCCTTACCCTGACCAGTGGGGTCAACTCGCCTCGGCGGGTCGCATGGACCTTGGGGCGGTCCTCGCCATCGCTGAGGAAGCCACGCGGACCGGCCAAGTGATTGGCGTAAGGATGGCCGATCCGACGGAGGACGGAGACAGCGAACCCTGGATGCGGACGCCGTCGGGACGGCCTCGCCGGCCAGCGATCTCGAGCCCGTTGCCTCAGGAAGCCCGCGCGGTTCTTGCGCAGCGGCTGTTCCTCGAGAAAGCAGGATTGCCCGCTCCGCTGCTGGACCAAGTCCAGCGACTCGCCGCGTTCCAAAACCCAGGCTTCTACGCGAAACAGCGCATGCGGCTTTCCACGGCCTTGACGCCGCGCGTGATCGCCTGCGCGGAGGAGCTGCCGCAATACATCGCGCTGCCGCGAGGCTGCCGCACTGCGCTGAGAGAACTCCTCCGCGAGTACGGTGTCAGCCTCGTAGTTGAGGATCAGCGTGAGGAGGGAGAAGCCGTACCCTTCCGGTTCCAGGGCGAGCTGACGGTTCTGCAGCAACAAGCGGCGCGGGCACTCCTGTGCCACGAGACGGGCGTGCTCGTCGCACCGCCCGGGGTTGGCAAGACGGTTCTCGGCGCGCACCTGATCGCCGAACGTGGCCGAAGTACGCTGGTGCTGGTCCATCGCCAGCCGCTGCTCGACCAGTGGATCGCCCAGCTTTCGATGTTTCTGGGGATCGCCGAGAAGGAGATCGGGCGCATCGGCGGAGGGAAGCTCAAGCCCAACGGGCGGCTGGACGTCGCAATGATTCAGAGTCTGGTCCGCAAGGGAAGCGTCGATGACAGCGTAGCTCGGTACGGCCACGTCATTGTGGACGAGTGCCACCACGTGCCGGCCGTGTCGTTCGAGCGGGTGCTCTCCGAGGTGAAGGCTCGATACGTCGTCGGGCTCACGGCCACGCCTCAGCGACGCGACGGTCACCACCCGATTCTGGCAATGCAGCTCGGGCCTGTCCGGTTGTCCGTGGACCCGAGAAACCAGGCTGCGCGACGGCCCTTTGAGCACCGACTCAGGGTTCGCGAGACTGCTTTCCGGCTGGATCGCTCCGCTACTGATGTGGGGATTCAGGAGATCTATCGAGCGCTGGCCTGGGACGAAGCCCGCAACCGATTGATCATTGCTGACGTTATCAGCGCTCTCGGGGAGGGGCGATCCCCGATACTGCTCACCGAGCGTCGAGACCATCTCGAGCACTTGGCCGCGCGGCTCAGCCCCTCGGTCCGGCACCTCGTGGTGCTTCAAGGTGGCATGACCCCAAAGGAACGGCGCGCTCTCGGCGCAACGCTCGCCACGGTGCCGGATGGAGAGGAGCGCCTTGTCGTCGCGACGGGTCGTTACGTTGGCGAGGGGTTCGACGACGCGCGGATGGATACCCTCTTCCTCGCCATGCCCATCTCGTGGAAGGGCACGCTCGTGCAGTATTCGGGCCGCCTGCACCGGTTGCATCCTCGGAAGACCGAGGTGCGCATCTTCGACTACGTGGACCGCGAGGTGCCGTTGCTCCTGCGCATGTTCGAGAAGCGGTTGCGCACCTACCGAGCCATCGGCTACGCCCGGGGGATGGCGCCGCTCGGCTACGGGGAGCCCGACGAGGTGGCGGTTGCAGACCCCCGGCGGGTGTTCCTCCAGCTGTCCGTGGGTGGTTGAGGTCGTGCCGCGCAAGCAGAAGAGAAAGGCTTCCACTCCGAAGACCCAGGCCCACCGGTGGCCGCCCTCGCGAGCTCGCCTGGAGGAACTGATCGCCGCAGCGACTGTCGACGCCTACGGCGACGCCGAGCAACGCGGGGGATTCTACACGATGATTGAGGACCACCTGGCACTGCCGTTCGTAACGGAAGTGCTCGGCGTGGCGGTCACGGTCGAGCGGATCGATGTCACCCCGAGTGATGAGATCGTGGCGATTTGCCGCCGCGGCAAGGTGCGGCAGGCGATCGCAATTCTGGACCTACCGTTGCCGGCCCTGCTGCCGTCAGGCGCCGAATGGATCGAAGCGTACCGGAGCTGGGCGCATTGCGGGTGATCTGGCTGGAACGAAGGCACGCTGGCTGGAGTCCCCAGGTAGTGCCACTTCCGGTGCCAATTCCTGGCGATAGTTCCTCGGATTCGCTATCGTCGATCCCGTGCAGATCGTCTCGGAATCAGCTTGAGGTCCGAGAAGTTACCGGAATCGGGCGGCTTGCCGATGCCATCTGAATAAGCGTGAGGTCGGAAGTTCAACTCTTCCCAGGCCCATGTGCAACCCCATCAAACCGCGCTTGCAGTTACCCTGCCGGCGCGGTTTTGCGTTTCCTCCTCCCGGGAGACCGTGGCGCCCGATTGCCGTAGCGCACTCATCCGACCCGCCTTGACATGATTCAATCCTTCTAGTACTATCGAAATATGAATACCACCCGGGCCAGCCAACTCTTCCAGTCCCTCGCCTCCGGCGTCCGGCTCGACATCTACCGACGGCTGGTGCGGCGTGGGCCCGAGGGCATGGTGGCCGGCGAAATCGCCACGGTGCTCGGCCTTCCGCCGAACAACGCGTCCTTCCACCTGAAGGATCTGACCCACGCCAGGCTGGTGACCGTCGAGCAGGAAGGCCGGTTCCAGCGCTACCGCGCCAACATCCCGCTCATGCTCGATCTGGTGGGGTACCTGACGGAGGAGTGCTGCGCCGGGAACCCCGAGCAGTGCGTCGACTTCAGGAAGGCCTCCAGGGTGAAGGGGGCGGTCCTGCGGACGCCCTCGCGTTCCCTCCCGCCGGGTAGCGCCCCATCCCGATGAACCTCCTCTTCCTCTGCACCGGCAATTCCTGCCGCTCGATCCTCGCCGAAGCGACCTTCAACCACCTCGCGCCGCCGGGACTCCGCGCCCTGAGCGCCGGGAGCCATCCGGCCGGGTACCTCCACCCGCGTTCGCTCGCGCTTCTCGCCCGCGAGGGCATCCCGGCGGCTGGCGCCACCAGCAAGTCCTGGGATGACCTGCCGGCGGTGCCCGACATCGTGGTAACGGGCTGCGACCGCGCCGCCGGCGAGACCTGCCCCGCCTACCTGGCGCCGGCGGTGCGAACCCACTGGGGGGTCGAGGACCCGGCGCAGGCGACGGGCACTGAGGCCGAGATCGACGCCGCTTTTCAGGCGGCGTATCGGACGCTCAGGGCCCGGATCGAGGCGCTCCTCGCCCTGCCGCTCGAGTCACTCCGGCTCGAACCGGCTCACCTGAAGGCGGAGCTGGACGCCATCGGCCGCATCCCGTGACCCGACGAGTGACCGATGACCGCCCAATGTGAGGTTACGGCAAAGCACGCGGCCGGGGCGCCGATGAGCCGCTTCGAGCGCTACCTGTCGCTCTGGGTCCTGCTCTGCATCGGGGCCGGCATCGTCCTCGGCCAACTGCTCCCCGGGATCTTCCAGGTGATCGGCCGGCTCGAAGTCGCCCGGGTCAACCTCCCCGTCGGCCTGCTCATCTGGGTGATGATCATCCCGATGCTGGTGCGGGTGGACTTCGGTGCCCTCCATGAGGTCCGCTCTCACGTCC
>CAYINH010000106.1:1682-8320 GCA_964364615.1 uncultured Gemmatimonadaceae bacterium | reverse complement strand
TGGTCTCGGTGGTCGAGGTGAAGGACGTGCTGCTTCCGGAAGCGATGCAGCGGTCGATGGCCGCGCAGGCAGAGGCCGAGAGGGAAAAGCGGGCCAAGATCATCAGGGCCGATGGCGAGTACATGGCGGCCGAGACGCTCGGGAAGGCCGCACGGATCATCCGGAGCGAGCCGCCTGCCTTGCAGCTGCGCTACCTCCAGACGCTGGTCGAAATCGCCGGCGAGCGGAACAGCACGATCATTCCGATTCCGCTGGATATCCTGGACGGACTGAAGGGAGTGCTGGGTGGAGCCGGGCGCAGCAGCGAAAGCGCCGCCCTTACCACTGGGAGCGCGTAGCCCATCGGAGAGTTGCCACGAAGGCAAGCGGGCGGTGAAGGGCGGCGGTCAACCCGTCATCGGCTGACTCCTACCCCGCCCCCTTGCGCGACCTCCGCCTGGCCGCGATTGCGGGGCAGGCGGAGCGTCACCGTTGTGCCGAGCCCCACGATGCTTTCGATCGCCACCCTTCCGCCGTGACGCTGCGCGACTTCGCGGGTGAGGGACAGGCCGAGTCCCGTGCCAGTGTGGCGAGTGGTGAAGAACGGCTTGAAGACGAGCTCCAGGTTGTCCTTGGGAATCCCGCACCCGGTGTCGACAATCATGATCTCGACCCACTCGACCGTCGCGCGGGTGGTTACCGTGATCCGTCCCCCACACGGCGTGGCCTGGAGCGCGTTCATGAACAGATTGACGAGCGCCTGATAGAGCATTTCCTCGTCTGCGTCGCATCGCGGCAGCGCCGGGTCCACCCACTCCTCGATGCGGACACCGGCCCGGTCCGCCATAGGCTGAAGGAGGCGGATGGCACGCTGTGCCACGTTGCTGGCGCTGACGGGCGCCAGCGTCGGCGTGGCCAGGCGGGCGAAGGTGAGAAGTTCCTGCAGCCTCCGCTGGATGTGGGAGAGCTGGAGCGCCATCTCGTCCATGACCGGGGTCAGCACTGGATCAGGTCCGACGTGGCGCCGGATCAAATCTACGCCGTGGGCCACACCGACGACCGGATTCTTGATCTCGTGGGCGACCCCGCTCGCGAGCTCGCCGACCGTGGCGAGCTGTGACGCCCGCTCGATTTGGTTGTGGTGGAGCTCGTGCGCGCGCGCGTTGGCCTGGCCGAGCGCGACAGTCATCTCGTTGAACGCCTGTCCCAACTGGCGGACCTCACCGCGTTGTCGAATGTTGATCCGCTGACTGAGGTCGCCGCGGCCCACCCGTTGCGTCGCGTCGACGAGATGCCTGATGGGCGCCACAATGTCGCGGGCGACGAACCAGGCGCCAGCGACGAGGAGCAGGGCCAGGAGCAACGAGAGAGCAAGGGACAGCCGCCCGAGATTCTGCAAGTCACCAAACACCTGAGCAGTCGGCAGCGTGGAAATGAGTCGCCACTGGGAGCCGGGAATCATCGCGGCTGCGGCCACGACCCGGCGACCCTCCCGGTCGGTGTACTCCTCCAGGACACCCTCGGAAGGAGTCGCCGGGAGGTGGCCGTATGGCGCCGTGGAGTCCGGGTCGGGACCGGCTGGGGCCAGGAAGAGTGGCAGGCCGTGCTCGTCAACGATCACACTCTCGAGGTCGCCCGCCAGGTGCGGCGGCAACACGACCAGACCGCGCATCGCGTTGGGGCTCAGCGTCCCGCCAAGGAAGGCCACCACAATTCCGTCGCCGGCCCGCACTGGCACTGCGACGCGCAGCAGCGGTCGGGCCACACCCCGGGATCGATGGACTGTTGCCAACACCGGGGAAGCGCTCGGCGCATCGGTCACAACCGCGTCGGCGCTGCCGGCGGCGCTGACCACCTGACCGTCAGGCGTGAACAGGAAGATCGCCTCGAATTCCGGGACTTCCGCCAGCTTGAGCTGAAGCAGGTTCTCGATCGCTGCCGGGCTGGCAAGCGGGTTCATCGGCCCCGCGGGCCGACCCTGCGCCCGAAGAGCGCTGGCCCCGAGGAACTCGCTCCCGGCCACCATCATCTCGAGCCTGAGGGTCCACTGTTCGAGGCGATCGCGCACATGCTGCGCCTCGGCCTGGACGATGGTGAAGAGGTCTTGCTCTATGATTCGTCTGAGGATCGCCGAGGTGCGGACGTATCCGATGGCATTGGTCGCCAGGGACGGAGCGAGCGCGAAGAGTAGAAACCACGCGAGCAGTCGTGTCCTGAGGCGACTGCGCCGTGGTTGTGTCAGTGGCAGCGTCTCCGGAGTCCGCACCCCCAATTGGACCATTTTCAACTCCAGTCGGCTCAAGCCCGATTCCGCAAGGAGCAAGGTAAGCGCCGCGCCTCGTTTAGCACTCCAATCTCCTGGTCCCCAATGACTTGGAAGGATGGATCAGGAAGGACCCCGGGTGATCTGCCCCAGGAAAAGAAGCATTTGTAACGGGCGAATAGGGTGTTTCCCCCACTGGGCTGGGGGGCGGAATGCGCTCCGGGCTCACGTCGAGTGAGATCCAGCTGCCCTCATCGGTGTCGAGCCGGATGGTGCGGGACGGCTCCAGCGGCAGGTCCTTCTTCGGGGTCTTGGATGGCACCGAATCGGCGCCCCGGGGCCTGCTGGGCCACGAGGGGGAGAGGGATGGCTCCGCCGAGGACGAGCGCAACCAGGATGGTCCGGCAGAGGAGGGGGAGGCGCCAGCGGTCCATGACGGGGTGACTCCGAAGGGGATGGCGGAACGTAAGGTCCCCGTCTCCGTGCCGGAAGCGCGTGGCCCCCGGTCCCTGCCTGGCGGCCAGCCTGCCCGATTCACACTGCCTTCCAAGGTGCTTTAAGGTCGCCCCGTCAGATTGCTCCTACTCTGCTGGATTCTCGCGGGACCCTCTTCGAAGGAGTGTTCATGTTTCGTCGTGTCCTTGGCGCGGCCGTCGCCCTGATCGCCCTGTCCGCCACTGCCAGCGCCCAGGATGCGCCCCTCTGGCAGATCCGCGGTCGCGGGCTCTTCATCCTGCCGCAGGCCTCCTCCACCCCCACCGGTCTCGACGTCAAGGTCAATGCCGTCGCCGAGATCGACATCACCCGGTATTTCGGTCGGAATTTCGCCTTCGAGCTGGTCCTCGGGACCTCCAGCCACGAGGTCACCTCCACCACCGGCAACACCACCACCAGTCTCGGCTCGGCGGCCATTCTCCCGCCCACGCTGACGCTCCAGTACCGCTTCCTCCCCGAAGGGAAGTTCCAGCCGTATGTCGGCGCGGGCGGCAACATGACGATCTTCTACGACAAGACCGGATCGCTCGCTGACCTCGACCTCAGCACCAGCATCGGCTATGCCTTCCAGGGCGGAGCCGACATCGAGCTCGGCGGCAGCGCCTGGTTCAACCTGGACGTCAAGTACGTCGGGCTCAACACCGACGTGAAGTCGGGCAGCACCAAGGCGTACGACCTGAAGATCAACCCGCTGCTGATCGCAGTCGGGGTGGGCATTCGACTCTAGCAGGAGACGCCTTGAAGAACCGACAGCCCGGGGGCGACCAGCTCCCGGGCTGTTGATGCTTGTGGTGCGACACCCGGACTCTATGCAGTCTGGTGGGAGCGCCTGCGCCTTGGGATTCGCTGGCCGACCGCCAGGAGGGCTTCCGGGTGTGCAGCAGCCACTCGGAGGAGCACCTTGGCTGGGCCACCGGGTTGACGCCGCCCCTGCTCCCAGTTCTGCAACGTGTTGACGCTGATCCCCAGGAGTGCCGCGAACTTCGGCTGGCTCAGTCTGAAGTGGGCACGCAGGGCCGCCACATCGGGGGGGCCTTCGCCCAGAATCCGACTGGCGCGCGTCACCCGGCCGGGCTTGAGCCTTCCGGCCTGAATCCCCTTCATCTCTTTGACGCTGGCCACCAGCTCCGCGAACAGGTCCTTGCGCATCACACCCTCCCTCCATGCCAGCCGTGCGATACTCCTCCACCGAGAGCTGGGCGTCGACCTGCCGGCTGAAGATCGGGGTCTCGATCAGCTCCATGCTCAACCTGGATTCGGGATCCTACTACGTCAATGGCGTATAGTGGCCCTGTCACCTCCAATCCGGGCAACCAGCTTCCCGCAGACGGGACCGAGCGGCCGCCGCCGCCAAAGGGTCCACCGACTTCCGTATCCCTGCTTGCCGCAACCTCTGGTTTGCGGTAGCGTATCCGGGACAGCGGGAACCCGAGTCGGGTGGCTGAAAGGAGGTGGGACGCCATGGGCCGAGTGATGGCAGCCCTGTATGATCGGCTCACCAGCCCCAGCGAAGTGGCCTGCCTCCAGCAGTGGAGAGCCGAGTTGCTGGCCCGCCTGAGCGGGGATGTCCTCGAGGTTGGCGCCGGCACGGGGCTCAACCTGCCCTTTTACCCTCCAGGGCTGACGCGCCTCGTTCTCTCGGAGCCAGACCGGCACATGCGCCGGCAGTTGACAGCAAGGCGGCCGACGACGGATGCGACTCCCTGGGAGCTGTCCGATGCCTCTCTCGACGAGCTTCCATTTCCGGCCAGCACGTTTGACGCAGTCGTTGGAACCCTGGTGCTTTGTTCCGTTCCTCGACCGGCTCACGCTCTCGGGGAGATTCACCGCGTGCTCAAGCCGGGCGGTCGGTTCGTGTTTCTCGAGCATGTGGCGGCCGACGACCGGCCAGGGCGGCTCAGGTGGCAGCACCGCGTCGAGCCGTTGTGGAAGCGACTCGCTGGCGGCTGTCATCTGACGAGACGGACCGCTGAGGCCATCGTCGCGGCGGGCTTTACGATCCCCAATATCCAACGCGAGAGCATGCGAAAGGCCTGGCCCCTGGTCCGACCGACCATCCGTGGCGTGGTGGTCAAGGCATGAATGCTCAGTCTCGGCGGTCGGTCCCCCTGTTCACGATCACGACCCTTCACACCCTGGTCTGGGCATTCCTCGTCGGCTCAATCGCCGCCGTGCCAATCAGCGCCCCCTATGCCTTGGCGCGGTGGATGGGCTGGCTGGGTTGAGACCTCAACATGCCACTCGGGAGAAATGACATGGGTAACTACGAACGTGTCTCTGGAACCTTGTTCGGCTTGATCGCCCTGGCCCAACTGACACGGTCACTCATGGGATTGCCGGCCCAGGTTGGCACCATGACGATTCCGGTCTGGTGGTCGGTCGTGGCCTTCCTGGTCACGGGTAGCATGGCGCTTTGGGCTGTTCGCGCCTCGAGGCGCGCCGCGTAGCGCGCGCACTGCCGCCCAGACCTTGAGCGCTCGGCCACCGGGCGGGCCTACCGGACGGCGTAGAGATGCCCGTCCGTGCTCCCGAAGCAGACCACGCCGCCGACCACCACCGGCGAGGACAGCACTGAGCCGAGCGTCATCATGGTCCGCATCCCGATCATCATCCCGTCGAGGGTGCGGTCGGGATACATCGGTCCGGCGCGAAGCACGCCGTCTTCCCCGGTGTAGCGAGACCCTTTCTCCTGCGAACCGTCAGTCTGGAACCGGGCGAGGAGCTGGCCGTCGTTGATCCCGACGGCGTTGAGGTAGCCGTCGGAGGTGCCGTAGAAGGCCACCTCGCCGGCGATCGCCGGTGACGAGAAGGTGCCGTAGCTCCAGGCATCGGTCGCTCCGGGGGCCGCCGCCCGGATGGCGGCCCGAAGTGCCTTGAGGTGCTTTCGGGGCCCCGGCGCCCAGGCAGCCAGGTAGCCCTTCACCTTGACTGACGCCTCGGCCGAGGCGTCGCCGCGCAGTGGCCGGAGCGCCATGAATGCCTATTACCGGTCCAGCCGGATCAGCGCGTTGCCAAGCCCCGTCAGATACACCGGCCCGTTGCCGGGACTCAGGATCATCCCGGTGATCGCACCGGGCGCCGGACTCCAGAGTGGCAGTGCCATCAGCTCGAGCCACGGCTGCCCCGCTTCCCGCCGCGCGGTGATCTCAGCCACGGCCTGCTCGCTCTCCGGAGTGGAGATCCGGAAGACCGACTGGGTGGAGCCGGTGGCCGGATCGTAGACCACCACCTCGGTCCGGAGCGGCTGCGCCACCCAGAGTCGGCCCTGCTCGTCGAGTTCGACGTTATCCGGCCCGTTCACATCCAACGCCACCGTACGCTCACTCACCCCGCCCACCGGATCGATCTTGAACCGGAGCACCCGGTTCCCCATCGTCTCCGCCACATACAGCAGCCCCGCCGCCTCATCGAGTACCACACCGTTGGCGAACGCGAGGCTGTCCACCAGCATCACAGCCGAGCCCGCGCCACCACCCGCCGGCAGGTAGAACAGGGCGCCGTCGGGAGTCGCCACCGCCACCGCGGCCCAGAGTTCAGCCTCGCTGGTGTTCCGGGTGGACTGGGTGAACCAGATCCCACCATTCCGGTCCGACACCGCCGAGTTGACCCCGAACGGGTGCTGATACACAAGGGTGGTCGCTTCGGTGGCGATCTCCACCCGGTAGATCGCGCCCTTGAAGACGTCGGCCACCAGGATATGAGTGCCGCCCGGTTCCATGGTGACCCCGTTGGCCCCACCCGCCTGCCCAGGGGGCAGGTGCTGGTATCCCACTTCGGCGAAGTGCCCGAAGGGCCGACTGGTCCCGTCGGGCGGTACCACCCGGAGCCCGACGGCCTGATCGGTCACCACCACCCGACCATCCGGAAGGACCACCCCGTCCTCGGCCTTGACCTCGCCGGC
>CAYINH010000106.1:0-1672 GCA_964364615.1 uncultured Gemmatimonadaceae bacterium | reverse complement strand
GGGAAGATCATGTCGGGAGCGAAGATCCAGATCGGAAGCGGAGCGGCTGCCTCCGGCTTGGGGTCGGCCGGGGTGCAGGCGGCGAGGACCAAGGTCAGGCCCAGGCAGGCCTGGGAGATGCGGTGAACCATGGGAATTGCCTCCTTGAGTGCCTAACTGTGCACCGGGACTGTCCCTCTCCGCAACGGCCGCAGGTTCAACCACCGGTATTGCGGCCCTTCCTCGAGGCCCGTATCCTCAATGACCCTGCCGAGCTGGTCCGGGACAGGGTCCCCCGTTGGCCGTGGAGCACCCGATTCACGCCCTTCCCGCGGATCTCGCGACCCTGACGGCGCGCCTGACCGACCGCTACCGGATCGACCGTGAACTCGGGGCCGGCGGCATGGCCACGGTGTACCTCGCCCATGACCTCCGCCACCAGCGCCGGGTCGCCCTCAAGGTCCTGAAGCCCGAGCTCGCCGCCGTGGTCGGCGCCGCCCGCTTCCTGGCCGAGATCAAGACCACCGCCAACCTCCAGCACCCGCACATCCTCCCGCTCCACGACTCGGGCGAGGTGGACGGCACGGTCTTCTACGTGATGCCATTCGTCGACGGCGAATCACTCCGGGACCGGCTCTCCCGCGAGAAGCAGTTGCCGGTCGAGGTCGCGGTGCGGATTGCGAGCGAGGTGGCCGACGCCCTGCACTATGCCCACGGGCTCGGGATCGTCCACCGGGACATCAAGCCCGAAAACATCCTGCTCCAGGGCGGGCACGCGCTGGTGGCCGACTTCGGGATCGCCCTCGCCGCGAGCAGCACCGCCGGCTCCCGGATGACCGAAACCGGGATGAGTCTCGGCACCCCGGCGTACATGAGCCCCGAGCAGGCCACCGGGGACCGGGCGGTGGACGGCCGGTCCGACGTCTACTCTCTCGCGGCGATGACCTACGAGATGCTGGTCGGCGATCCGCCGCACATGGCGGGCACCGCCCAGGCCATCATGGCGAAGGTGCTGACCGAGCGCCCCGCCAGCGTCCGGATCAGCCGGCCCACCGTGCCGGAATACCTCGACGCGGCGCTCGCCCGGGCGCTGGAGAAGCTCGCGGCCGACCGGTACCCGACCGCCGGCGAGTTCGCGGAGGCGCTGGCGGGGAGGGGCGTTCGGGCGCTGTACTACCGGGACGACCTGGGGCAGATCACCAAGGTGGCCGTCACCATGGGTGACAACTTGACCATCGGGGAGCGCCGGGTAGTCGTGGCAGGGGACTACCTGACGGATGGTTCGCATCCCAACTACGACGTCGGTCCCGCCGGCCGGTTCCTGCTGCTGAAGCGGGCCGGCGACCCGTCCCAGACGGTGGTGATCCACAACTGGGGCCGCGAGCTGAGGGCCAAGACCATGGCTCCGCGGTGACCGCTTGACCACCGTCCCGGAGCGCCTCGCCGTCGCCCTCGCCGACCGCTACCGGGTCCTTCGCGAGCTGGGCCAGGGCGGCATGGCCACGGTCTACCTCGCCGAGGACCTCAAGCACCGTCGCAACGTGGCCCTCAAGGTCCTGAAGCCCGAACTTGCGGCCGTCCTGGGGGCCGAGCGGTTCGTCCAGGAGATCACCACCACCGCAGCGCTCCAGCACCCCAACATCCTGCCGCTGTTCGACTCCGGCACCGCCGACGGGTTCCTGTTCTACGTCAT
>CAYINH010000105.1:6034-8325 GCA_964364615.1 uncultured Gemmatimonadaceae bacterium | reverse complement strand
CACGACGGACGCGCCGCTGCGAGAGATCGCGCCGGTCATCCTCCAGATCAAGGCGGGTATTCAGCAGTCGCACGCCGATGCAGTTCCCCTGGAAAAGGCGCCGAAGGTGGCGGTCTACGGCCCTCCCAACGCCGCGCCCTGGGACGACGCGGTCACCATGGCGCTGGAGTACGCCGGCATCCGGTTCGAGAAAATGTGGGACGGTGACGTGATCGGTGGCTCCCTGCCGACGTACGACTGGCTCCATCTCCATCATGAGGACTTCACCGGACAGTACTCGAAGTTCTACCTCAACTATGCCGGGGCACCCTGGCTGGCAGAGATGGTGGAGCGGAATCAGCGGATGGCGCGGGAACTGGGGTTCCCCCACGTGCCAGCCCTGAAGCGTGCGGTGGCGCAGACCATTGCCAGCTACGTGGAGGCCGGGGGGTTCCTGTTCGCGATGTGCACAGCGACTGAAACGATCGACCTCGCGCTGGCCTCCGCCACCACCGACATCGCCGCCAGTTACGCCGACGGCAACGCGATGGATCCGGACGCCAGCCGGAAGATGTCCTGGGACCGGACCTTGGCGTTTCAGGGGGCCCGCCTGGAACAGAGTCCGGCGGCGGCGGTCTTTTCCGACATCGACGGGCATCAGGTCAACGCCCCCGGCGGTCGGCAGTCGCTGGGCAGCTTCAGCCTGTTCAACTTCAGCGCCAAGATCGACCCGGTCGCCAGCATGCTGGTGCAAAACCACCGGCAGGTCATTCCGGACTTCTACGGACTGACCACCTCGTTCAGCCGCCACACCCTGAAGCCGGCGCTGACCATCCTCGCCGAAGAGGTCGGAGCGCCCTGGGTCAAGTACATTCATGGCCAGCGAGGACAGGGCACCTTCGCCTTTTTCGGGGGGCACGATCCGGAAGACCCGCAGCACCAGATCGGTGACTTGCCGACCGACCTGTCCTTGCATCCGCGCTCGCCGGGGTACCGTCTGATACTCAACAACGTGCTGTTCCCGGCCGCCAAGAAGAAGGAACTCAAGACGTGAGCGTCGACCGGATCGCCCTGGCGGTCCGCGCGGTGATGGCCGGGGAGATCCGTGCCGCCGGTGGTCGCGAGGTCTGTTTCGTGGCGACCTTCGACGCGCCCGGCATGATCGTATCCGTCCGTCCGGTGGCACGCGGGACGGCCGAGATGGTGCTCGCCCTGCCCGGCACGGCCCGCCGGGGCGAGATGGTGCTCCACAATCACCCGACCGGGCTGCTGGAGCCGTCCCCAGCCGACCTGGGCGTGGCGGCCCGGCTCCACGACGAGGGGGTTGGATTCGGGATCGTGGACAACGCGGTCTCCGCCTTGTACGTGGTCGTCGAAGTGCCCCGCGCCGTGCCCAGGATCCTGCTCGATCCGTTCGCCGTGGTGGCCACCCTGGGCGAACACGGGCCGGTCGCGGCTCTGCTCGGGAACTACGAGGATCGCCCGAGCCAGCGGGACATGGCCGCCCACATCGCCGATCGCTACAACGAGGGTGGCGTCGCGCTGCTCGAGGCGGGAACCGGGGTAGGCAAGTCCTTCGCCTATCTGGTACCCACTCTCCTCTGGGCCCTGGCCAATCGCGAGCGCACCGTCATCAGTACCAACACCATCAACTTGCAGGAACAGCTGGTCGGGAAGGATCTGCCGCTCCTGGCGGAGGCCCTGGCGACTCCGGACTGGACGCCCTCCTTCGCGCTCCTGAAGGGGTGGCGCAATTACCTCTGCCTGGCCCGGCTCGACCAGGCGATGGGGCACCAGGACACGCTGTTCGAGCCCGAGCGGGTCGAGGAAGTGGGGCAGATCGCCGGGTGGGCCGACCGCAGCGGAGACGGGACCCTGGGCGATCTGCCGTTCTCGCCGACCCCGGAGGTGTGGGACGAGGTGGCCGCGGAATCCGACCTCTGCCCTCGGCTCCAATGCTCCCACTTTGACCGTTGCTTCGTCTTCCGGGCCCGCCGTCGTGCGGCGGAGGCCGACGTGGTGGTGGTGAATCACCACCTCCTGGCGGCCGACTTGGCGATCCGTCAGGCGTCAGACAACTGGATGGAAGCGGCAGTGCTCCCGCCCTATCAGCGACTGATCCTCGATGAGGCGCATCATCTGGAGGATGTGGCCGCCACCCATCTGGGTGTTCAGGTGACCAGTCGGGGGGTCCGCAGACTGCTGGGTCGCTTCGAACGCGGGGGGCGGGGACTGGTACCCGCCCTGTCGGCGGAACTGGCGGGGGGCCGGGATCTGCTGAGCCGGGCCAGCCTCGATGTCCTGCAGGGGCA
>CAYINH010000105.1:0-6024 GCA_964364615.1 uncultured Gemmatimonadaceae bacterium | reverse complement strand
CGCCCGGTGCTTGGAACGCGGGCGCCCGGTGCTCCGCACACGCCCGCTGTCCGGACGCGGGAGCCCGGGGGGCCGCCGGACGCGCCGCGCTGCCAGCGGTGCGCGCTCCGTGCTGCCCTGTGATCGGCCGCCCCCCACGCGGGCGCCGGGGCCGGGTCCCCGCCCGGGCGCCGCCCCTCGCGGGGGGCCGGGATCTGCGGAGCCGGGCCAGCCTCGATGTCCTGCAGGGGCAGCTGGTCCCCGCCCTGGCCGAGGCCCGGAGGGCAGCCGACGCCGTCTTCGCTCGACTGCTGATCCGGTTGTCCGAGGTGCCGGGCGGTGTGCTTCGGGTCGATGACGGTTTCGCGGAGGATCCGATCTGGGAGGAGGGGTTGGCGCGGGAACTCGATGCGGGGCTGGCGGCCTTCCGCCGACTGCGGGAAGCGGTGGAGATCGTGGCCGACCGGCTGGAATCCGACGAGATGGGGGACCGCCGGCTGCAACTGCTGACCGAATTGCGAGGGGTGATCCGCCGTCTCGACACCGTGGCCGACGGATTCCAGCAGACTCTCCAGCCGGGGCCCGGGGGCCCTGCCGTCGTGCGGTGGATCGAGCAGGCGGACGGCCGGGGCACTCAGGCGACTCTGCGGGCGGTGCCCCTGGACCTGGCTCCCATCCTCCGGGAGACCCTGTTCGATCGACTGGAGACGGTGGTGCTGACCAGTGCCACGCTCGCCACCGGGGGAGACTTCTCGTTCCTGGAGACGCGGACCGGCCTCACGCTGGAGCCCAACCTGGTCTCGGTCCGGGAGATCCTGCCCTCGCCCTTCGACTATGGCAGTCAGTGTCTCTTCGCCGTCCCGATCGACATTCCCGATCCCCGGGAGGACGAGCTGGGACACGACCAGGCCACGGCCCAGGTCGTGGAGGAGCTGGCCCACGCCAGCGACGGGGGGATGTTTGTCCTCTTCACCAGTCATCGCCAGCTGAAGCGGCTGGCCTCTGCCCTGCGGGCCGGGTTGGGTGAGCGGTGGCCGCTTCTGATCCAGGGGGAAGCCCCCCGTGATCACCTGCTCCGCCGGTTCCGGGAGAGTGGCCGGGCGATCCTGCTGGGGACGGATTCCTTCTGGGAAGGGGTCGACGTCCCGGGCCGGGCGCTGCGGGTCCTGGTCATCTGCAAGCTACCTTTCAAGGTGCCCTCCGAACCGCTGACCGCGGCTCGCCTGGAGCGGATCGCCGAGGCCGGCGAGGATGGCTTCTGGTCGTACCTCCTCCCCCAGGCGGCGCTCAAGCTCAAGCAGGGATTCGGCCGGCTGATCCGGAGCAGCCAGGACGTGGGGGTAGTGATCCTGCTTGACCGCCGGGCCGCGCTCAAGCGCTACGGCCCGCTGCTGCTCGACAGCCTTCCCCCGGCCGACCGGGTGATCGGTTCGTGGGCCGAGGTCCGGACCAAGTGTGAGGACTTCTTTGCCCGTTTCGGGATTGGAGCCGAGGTATGACGGTGGTGGCGCCGAGCAAGATCATCTGTGTGGGCCGGAACTACCGGGCGCATGCCCAGGAGATGGGCCAGGAGATGCCAGCTGCTCCGATGCTCTTCTTCAAGCCGCCCAGCGCCCTGATCGGCCCGGATGAGCCGATCGTGCTTCCGCCGGAATCCGCCAGGGTGGAGCACGAGGCGGAAATCGGAGTGGTGATCGGCCACCGGCTTTGCCGGGCGGATGAGGACCAGGCCAGGGCCGCGATCGGCGGTTTCATCTGTGCCAACGATGTGACAGCCCGCGACTTTCAGCGGACCGATGGACAGTGGGGGCGGGCCAAGGGGTTTGACACTTTCTGCCCGGTGGGGCCGCAGGTGGTGTCGGGGCTGGACTGGGCGAGCCTCAGGGTGATCGGGAGGGTCAACGGTGAGGTTCGACAGGAGGGCCTGGCGAGCGACATGCACTTCGGGATTCCGACCCTTCTATCCTTCATCAGCGGGGTAATGACCCTGCTGCCCGGGGACCTGGTCCTGACCGGCACCCCGGCCGGTGTGGGCCCGCTCGCGCCCGGGGACGTCGTAGAGGTGGAGATTCCCGGGGTGGGTCTCCTTCGCAATCCAGTGGTGAGCAGAAGCCGATGATCGGACCCAATGCGCGCCTTCGGGCGCTCCCGGGCTATCCCCTCGCCGAGGTGCCGACGATCAAGCGCCGGCTGCAGGAGGCGGGGGTCGATGTGATCGACCTCGGTGCCGGGGACAACGACACTCCCCCGCCTCCGGTGGTGGTCGAGGCCTTGCAGCGGGCGGTGGAGAACCCGGCGCTCAGCAAGTACGGATTCCAGCAGGGCCTGCCGGCCTTCCGCCAGGCGATTGGCCGGTATCTGGGGCGTCGATTCGGACTGACGATCGATCCGGTCTCCGAGCTGCTGCCGCTGATCGGGTCGAAGGAAGGGCTCGCCCACCTGCCCCTCGCGTTTCTCGATCCGGGCGACGTCGCGATCATCCCCGAGCCGGGGTATCAGGCCTATCTGGGTGGAGCCCGGCTGGCCGGGGCCGAGCCACATGTCGTCCCGCTCACGGCGGACCGGGGCTTCCTGCTGGAGCTCGCGGCGCTGCCGGAAGAGATCCTTCGCCGGGCCCGGGTGGTCTTCCTGAACTATCCGAACAACCCGACCGCGGCGGTCGCCACCCCGGAGTATCTGGCCCGAACTGTGGAGATCTGTCAGCGGTACCAGATCCTGCTGGCCTACGACAACGCCTATTGCGACCTCACCTTCGACGGCTATGTCGCGCCGAGCATCTTCCAGACCCCGGGTGCCCGCGAGGTGGCGGTCGAGTTCTTCTCGCTCTCGAAGAGCTATTCGATGACCGGATGGCGACTGGGCTGGGCGGTGGCGCGGCCGGAACTCATCGCCGCCATGACCAAGACAAAATCCTACCTCGACACCGGCTCCTTTCTGGCGCTGCAGCAGGCGGCCGCCGTGGCACTCGATCAGTCGGAGGCGCTGGTGGCGCCGATCTGTGCCTCGCTCCGGGCCCGTCGAGACGCCTGCGTGGCGGCGCTCGCCGGGGTGGGATTTGTGGTTGAGGCTCCCAAGGCGGCGATGTACCTCTGGGTTCCGCTTCCGGACGGCATTCCCTCCAGCGAGTTCGCCCGACGCGCCCTGGAGGCCGAGGGGGTGGTCGTGCTGCCCGGACGCGGGTTCGGCCCCGCCGGGGAGGGCTATTTCCGGATCGCCCTGACGGCCGAGCCGGATCGGCTCGAGGAGGCCGTGGCCCGACTGGGACGGGTGCGGGCCCATTGGCAGGAGCGGGAGCTTGCGGGACGCGCCTGAACTGCTCCTGCCGAAAGGGCGCCGCCCCGGCGGCTGGCGAGCACTGCTCGCCAGTATCCTGGTGCATCTGGTCGTGTTCGCGATTCCCGGTGCCTACCTCTACCAGAGCAGCCGGGATCGGCCGGACGTACCGCTCCTCCGATTCGACGCCAACCTGCGGGCCGTCGACATGTTCTATCAGCCGCGAGAGCGGGTTCCAGTACGGCCGCCACCGACCATCGACGTCGAGGTGGCCGTCGCGCCCGACGCCCTCGGCCCACCGGTGGCCCAGCCGGTGGCCGCTCCGACCGGGCTTCCCCGGCCCGCCGTCGATACCGCAGGCCGAGCGCGGGCGGTCGGTGAGGGGTCCGAGGCGCAGGGTGGACTCCGCCCGGCGCTCGGAGACGGACGGCTCTGGGTCGAACCCCTGCCGCTGCCGCCGGCCGAGCTGGCCCGCCGGCTGACCCGCTCGCACTACGAACTGCTGGACAGCGCGGTCACCGCCGTGGTCCAGGCCTACCTCGACTCGGTGATCGCGTCCCCGACTCCCTACGGCAATGCGCCGCCCAGCTGGACGACCAAGATTGCCGGCAAGACCTTCGGGATCGACAACCGGTTCATCTATCTGGGAGGGCTCCGGATCCCGACCGCCATCCTGGCCCTGCTGCCGATCCCTCCGATGTCCAACGTGGACTTGCGGTACACCCAGCGGATGGCCGCCATGCGCGAGGACCTGATGATGGCGGCCCAGCGTGCCCGGACCATGGAGGATTTCAAACAGGCGGTGAAGCAGCTTCGGGAGGAGCAGGAGCGCCAGCGGGAACTGGAGCGCAACCAGCGGCGAACGCCCGCCGACACTCTCCCGCCGTCATGATGAAACTGGTTGACGGCGAGGAGACCGTCCTGGTGGTGACCGGCTCGACCCTAGCCGCTCTCACCAAGGACCGGTCGGTCGCGGAGTGGCTCCGGGATGAAGTGGATCACCGGGGGGGCGGTGCCACCTACCGCCGGGCGCTGATCATCACCGACGAGCGGTATTTCGGCACCCCCGCCTTTCACTCCCATCCCGTCATCGCCATCGGGGGACCGGGGACCAACGGGGTCACCGGATTTCTGGCTCAGGCACTCCCGATGGTCCTGGCGCGGGAAGAGCGGAGTTTCGTACAGATGGGGTCGGACCGGAACGGCCGCCAGGCGGTGCTGTGGGGGATGGATGCCGCGAGCACCCGTTCGGCGGCGGAGGTCTTCGTGCTGGAAGGTCTGCTGGACGCCCTGCTCGGTCGGATCTGGACCGCCGGATCCACGCCCCTGGCCTGAGCGCTGCTAGCCTGCGGCCATCGCCGCCTTCCGCAACCGATCCAGCGACTCCGCCCGCCCGACCACGACCAGCAGGTCATTCACCGGCTCCGAAACGGTCGTCCCGGTCAGGGCCACCCTGATCGGCTGCAGCAGATCACCCAGCTTGATCCCATCCCCCTCGGCCCGCCCCTTCAGGACCTCGATCAGGCGCTCAGGGTTCCATTCCGATTCCGCCACGGTCGCGAGTTCCTCGACCGCAAGGGTCAGATGGGCGCCGAAGCGATCGCCCAGCTTCAGTCGAAGGGCCTCGGCCTTCGGGTCCTGAACGATCCGGGACGCATCGATCCGGACGGCGATCTGCTCCGCCAGCTGGGTCACCGTCCGGGAGCGCTCCTTCACGGCGTCGATCAGGGCACCCAGGCCCCCGGCGCCCGGTGCGATCCCCATCGCCTCCAGGGCGGTCCGGACCGGGGCCTCCAGCTGATCCGCCGGCAGGGCCGACAGGTACTGGCCGTTCATCCATTCCAGCTTGGCGGTGTCGAACACCGCCGGCTTCTTCTGGATGGCGCCCATGGTGAACCGCCGGATCATCTCCTCTTCCGGCAGAATCTCCAGGTCGTCGCCTGGGGACCACCCCAGCAGGGCCAGGAAATTCCGCATCGCACTCGGGAGGATGCCCTGGTGCTGGTAGTCGCCCACGGCGGTGGCCCCGTGGCGCTTGGAGAGCTTCTTCCCGTCGCTGCCGAGGATCATCGGGACATGGCCGAAGATCGGCTGGGCCTCGCCCAGGGCGCGGTAGATGAGGATCTGCTTCGGGGTGTTGGAGATGTGATCATCTCCCCGGATCACATGGGTGATTGCCATGGCCACGTCATCGGAGACGACCGCCATGTTGTAGATCGCCGACCCGTCGGTCCGCAGCACGATGAAGTCGTCGAGGTCCTTGCCCTGGAAGGAAATGGTGCCGTGGACCGCATCGTCCCACGCGACCTCGCCGTCGGGCACCGCGCATCGCACGGTAAATGGTCCTCCGGCCGACAGCCGCCGCTCGACCTCCGCCGTGGTCAGGTGGCGGCAGCGCCGGTCGTACTGGAATGTCAAACCGTCGGCGATGGCGGCCTTGCGCTGCTGCTCGATCAATTCAGGGGTGCAGAAACATCGATAGGCGTGCCCGGAGGCGAGCATCCTGGCAACATCGGCCCGGTGTCGATCGGCATAGGCCCCCTGGAAGAATGGACCTTCGTCCCAGGGAATCCCCAGCCACCGGAGCCCGTCCAGGATGACCTGGGTGTGCTCGTCGGTGCTTCTGGCCTTGTCGGTGTCTTCGATCCGGAGGATCAGGGTCCCCCCGGATGCCCTGGCAAAGAGCCAGTTGAACAGGGCGGTCCGGGCTCCTCCGACGTGGAGGTAACCGGTCGGGGAAGGGGCGAAGCGGACGCGAACGGTCACTGGAGC
>CAYINH010000104.1:0-8335 GCA_964364615.1 uncultured Gemmatimonadaceae bacterium | reverse complement strand
GCCTCTGTCCCGTCATTCCGCGCCCGGAGGGCCGGCTCCATTTTGCCGGGGACCACACCTCTTCCCTGCCGGGCTGGATGCAGGGCGCGTTCGAATCAGGAATCCGGGCCGCGCAGGAGGTCAACGCCGCGGGGTGACCGGGTCGCTCACCGAACCACGCTGCCGAGCAGGAACTCCCCGACCGGCCCCTCCTCCAGGGGATCGAGTCCCAGCATCGCGACGATCGCGGCGGTGTCCCCACCACCGAGTGCGCAGGGGGCCAGCCCCATGGCCGTGGCGATCAGGTACATCGCTTCGTACAGCACGCCGACTTCCTTCAGCACGTTGGCGTAGGCCACGCCCTGGTACTTCCAGGAAGCCCTTCGGAACCGGGCGGTCAGGCAGAGCAGGACCTGGGGCCGCCCCCCGTCCTCCATCACGCAATAGCGGCCGTCGAGGACGAGCCCCAGGTCTCCTTCGGCCGCCTCGAGCCGGCACAGGCAGTGGTCGGCAGGGTCGTAGTGATACACTCCGGGCGCCAGTCCCCGGCAATTCCCGACGACGACATACACCTCGAGCGGATGGCAGCACCCGCCACTGGGCGCCACCCGCCGGGTGATCTCGAAGGAACCGTCACCAGCCGGGATCTCCCGGTCGGTGACGATCCGGGCGGTCCGATAGAGGAACTCCGACAACTGGGGCACATCTATCGGGATCGGGCCGTGGCGACGGATGGACCGACGCGCCTCCATGACCGACAGCAGTGATTCATCGGACCGGGCCAGGGCGACGAGATCCGGCACCGGCAGAGCGATGATTTCGGAGGAGGCCAACGGCCGGAGCGCCGGCAGCGGCTCGGTCACTCCGCGTCCCGGGAAGGTCCCCCCGATCGGCTGATCGGCCCGGGTCGATCGGCTCCGGGAGTGCATCAGCAGATCGGCAAACTCCCAACCCTGCAGGGCTGGCCGGCGATCCTCACTGCTGGTCCCTGTTGAATCGACCGACACGACCAGTCCCGCCGAGCGGAGAAAGCCGCACCAGTGGGCGAACCACCCACCGGTCAGCCCGGCCCCGGCGACATCTTCCGCCTCAGCCAGACGTCCGCCACAATCCACCACCTCACTCAACGCCTGCAGACCGACCAGAGTGGTCGCGAGAGCTACCTCAACCGGCCCTACCCCGAGCGGCGAATCAAGCATCAGTCTCCGATGGTGCCGACGGAGGTACCCGAAGCGGGAGAGTGTGACCAGGCCAACGGGAGGGGCATCGTCGATCCCGTCCGACCGCCGGGCCGGGGTCAGGTACGCCAGGGAAAGACCGTCCCAGGTGAGGGTGTACCGCAGTGCGGCGATGCCTTCGAGCTGACCGAGTACACTGAGCCAGTGGGCCAGGCCCGCGATACCCTCGGCCTGGAGGACCCGCTCTTCGAGCTCTTTGGTGGCGACCTCGGACTGGAGCGCCTGAAGGGCAGATAAGAGTGCCTCTGTCAGACCCGACAGGAGAAGACTGCGGTCCCCCCGAACGATTCGTGCCGAGTCCACCGCAGCCTGGCACTGCGTCGCTTCGGCAAACCCGACCCTCACCACCGACCGACCGCCCGGCTCAAGTGTCACAACCTGGCACACCGGAGGTCATGGTGGTCAGCAGCAGGATAGCGAGAACGGGCGACAGAGATCGGGAAGGGACATTGGGGAAGCCGAGCGGTCGGGAAAGGAAGCTCCTCTCCCGAGGCCGTGCGGCCACTGCATTGCACTACACGAGGCGCGCACCACACAGATCAGGGTGCGAGGCAGGCACAACACAGATCAGGGTGCATTTCAGGGTTCCGCAGATCCTCATCCGTCAGCCCGGCCGGCCGCTGGGGGATGACGAAATGGCGCGCCGTGTCGCTGTCTTCGTGGAGATGTACCGCCCCTGGAACGTGAATCCCGGCTTCCTCCAGAACGGCCTTGGGTTCGATCCGGAGCCGCTTCATGGCTGCAGGATCGGACCAGGCCTTCGCCAGCACTTTGGCGACTTTCCGCGAATCAACATGCATTGGGACCTCCATGGAGGAAGAAGGAATGGTGGGCGCGGACTGAATGTCCACTCCGAATGGGTTCTCGTCAAGCACGAATCACGGCCGGGCGCCGCGACTACAGGAAAAACGGAACGGGATTCAGGGCTCCCTCCGTCACCGGCTCGTCGTACCAGCCGAGCTGAACTGGAACATCGTACAGTCGGCCCGGTGCGTAGCGCGCCCGAAAATGCCGCAGCCCCGGCACGATCACCTTGACCACCGGAATCCCCACCTCGGGTCGAGTCAGGTCGAGCACCAGGAACTCCAGCCCATGGCGCGCCACCAAGTCCTGGCACCAGCGGAGCGCCTCTCCGATATCCTCCGGGATGGCGGTCGGGCCGGTGGCGTTCTCGGGACGAATCCCCGGGTTCGGGGCCAAGTAGGGATGCCCCGCGAGGCTCGCCTCCCGGAGCCACCGTCCGAACCCCTCCCGAGCCCGGGACACCCCGCCGTCCTCCGCGATGGTGATCCACATCTGGTGCATTTCGCTCAAGGCCCGGCTCGCCGCAATCCGAGGATCCAGGTGTGCGCCCAGCCCCAGGACCAGAGACTCGGGCCCGCCCCCCAGCCGGCGGGAGAGCGCTGCCACGACGGGGATTCCCAAGTCGTGCGTGAGGTCGAGCGCCCAGACTTCCCGCTCGAGCCTGGCGTACTCGGGCTGGAGTCCCTCCCACTGAGGGACCAGCGCCGCGAGGTCCACCCCGGGCCGCGACAGACGGTTATACCACCAGATCGCGGTCGCGTCTCGTTCCACCAATTCCAGAAACCCCTGCAGGATGGCCTCCTCCAGAATCGTCCCCGCGGCGTTGCCATTGGAATCCGCGCTGGTGGTGGAGTCCCGGTGGGAATGGTAGTGAAAGTACAGCATGCCGGTGGGCAGATACCTCACCTGCTGCCTGGTAAGGGACCATACCGGGGTCCAATCCTCGACGGCGTCCTCCATGAACGGGCTCGGGATCTGATCGAGTCCCCAGAGGCCACCCTGCAGGATCGCCCGCTCTCGGTACTGTCGCTCACTGAAAAGCATGGAGCGATTCGGGTGGATCGCCTGCGCTCCGAGTTGACGCAGCGAGCGGCGGATCCTAGGCTCGTGGCCGTCGAACCACCCGGAGAATCGCTCCACTGCCTCGCCAATCGCGCTGACCCGGGCCTGCGCGTCGGTCATGCCCTTGCCCCCACTGCTGCGTCGGAGGGAAGCCCGTAGCTCTCGCCAGGAAGCCCGGGGATGGGCCGGATTGGCGCCCGCCGAGTAGACGTGCAGCCCCGGGATCCCCTGGTCGATCCGGTCCACCGACGATACGACTCCGGTGAGGGGATCTACCAACGGCCCCCAGCGTTCCACCGTCTCGCTGGCCGAGGCCGCGCGAAAGCCGCCGTCGGTCGAGAGCGTTGGTGCACCGGTGGCGAGCACGATCTTGCGACCCACCCGCCTTCCGTAGAGCGCCGGATCTCCGCACACCGGGCATTCGGGACGCCAAGGAGCCGGATGCCGCTGGACTTCAAGGGTGTGGGTGTCCACCACCACGAGGCTCTTCGCCAGGGGAGCCTTCACCCCCTCGCCCGCGAGTGCCCCGAGCTGGGTCACCAGAATGCCGGTCGCCGGATGCTGGCCCCAGGGCCGCCGGCCGTCGTGCAGCGAGCACCCGGGGGCGTGCCTGGCGGCCCACGCGTCGAGGGGGCGGTTACGCTCGAGCCGTCGCCGCAGGCAGTCCCAACATCCCGTGCTGCCGGGGAAGAACGCCGGGCCCAACCACCAGACCGTCCTTCCGGGACGCCAGAGAACCCACGGCCGGCGGGCATCCTGGGCTGTCCGGTTGATCTCGGCCAGGCGAGGGTCGAAGTAGTCCGGAACCACGACCAGCTCCAGATCCGCCGTCTGGTCGGGTCGCACCCCGAAACCCTCGAGTTCGCGGATCCACGGCTGAGAACCTTCCGGCGTGAGGCTCCGAATCGCCACCCTTGGGGGGAGAGGCTGGACGGCAGGATCGATCACCGCGCCGAGTGATTGGAGTTGCAGGAGGGCGTAGTAGACCTCGGCCGCGGGAAACTCCGCCGCCAGGTCGGTGACGATGGCATCCACGTCCCGGTGGCCATCGAGCATCGGCACCAGGCGGCGGTACACCGCGCCAGTCAGGATTCGGCTGACCCGCTCCCCGTGGATCAGCACTCCACCGTCTTCGACCAGTTCCACCGTGCACTCCGGATTGAGCATCACGCCGGTGGACTCGCCCGACTCGGGGCCAGCTGGGGGCCCGGTCAGGGAGGGCCCTGAAGGAGGCGCCTGAACCCCGGCTCCCGGTGCAAGGGAGCAAATCCGGGGTCAACCCGCAACAGGCTTCCAGAGACCGGGGACGGAATCGCCAGCAGCCGGCTCAGCAAGGCCGTCGCACGGTCGTGGAGGCCGAGTCGGACCAGCAGTCGGGCGGCTTCGGTCAGAGCAAACGACCCTCGAAAGGCTTCCTCGGCGATCGGGTCATTGACGACCAGGCTGTCGAGATACCCCATCGCGGCCACCGTGTCCCCTAGTTCGATACTGGCAGCCGCCAAATCAACCAGCACGACAAAACCGGGCTGGGCTCCGGCGGGGCGCCGTCGATGGAGCACCCGAAGGGAGTCGAAATAGGGGCGGGCGGCAGCCGCGCGGCCTTGGCGGACGTGCCATCGACCCTTGTTGTAGTAGTACCCCGCACTGTCCACCAGCGGATTCCCCAGGGTCAACGCTCCCAAGGCCTGCTGAAACGCCGACGGAAAGACCAATTCCCAGAGCGGCCGATAGAGCGGCTCACCAACCAGGAACGGGGTCAGCGCCGGTGCGGCCTCTGACAGAGGGGTGACCGCTGCCCGGGCCGAGTCGAGGTCACCGGCATGAAACCAGACGTTGGCCAGCCCCAGCGGCGCGACGGGCCATTCCGGGGCAAGGGCCCGAGCCCGGGCCAACAGGGCCTCGGCTTCTTCGTAGCGGCGCTGAAGGAACGCCGTCACGGCTTCCTCAAAGACAATGACAGGCGATCGCGGATCGAGACGGGCAGCTTCTGCGAAACTTGCGAAAGCCGAATCCACGGGGGCCCGGGCGCGCGGGCCCGCCCCCCGGGGGCGCACCCGGGCGAGGCTGTGCGGCGGCGCCAGGCGGACGGAGGCGAACTCGGCCATCGCACGATCCCGCCCCCCCCGCACCGAGAACGCAGCCTGATAGCCTCTGGCAAGGGCAGTTTCGGCATCCCGGGGCCGCAGCGAGTCAGCCAGCGCTACCGCGCGTTCCACCCGAGCCAGCCGGCCCGAGGTCCGGTCATACAGCGCGTAGAAGACGGCCTCCAGCTGCGCCAGGCGGGCCCAGGCCAGGGCAAAACCGGGATCGATGGTCGTTGCCTGGGTGAAGTACTGAATCGCCATCAGTTGTTCGGTGGGAACCAGGAACTGGGCCGCATGAATGCTCCCCTGGAGATAGGCGCGATACGCCTCGGGGTTGGTGGTCTGCCCGCCGCGAAGGGCCCCGAGCGTCTGGGGACGCAGGGTCAGGGCCAGCGCGTCCGCCACCCGCCGGGCAATCTGCTGTTGGATCGTGAAGAGAATTCCCGAGTTCAGAGTCGCCGTCAGGGTGTCGCTGTACAGCTCCTGACTATCCTCCACGCTGATCAGCTGGGTGGACAGCCTGATCTGGGTTCCACCGTCGGCCTGCCGGTTGGTCTGGACTGAACCTCGCACGACGAAGTCGGCATTCAGCTCCCGCCTCACCACCGACAGGGGAGTGTTCCGGTCGAACTGGACGGCGCTGGCCCGCGAGATGACGGAGATCCCACCGATCCCGCTGATGGAGTTGGAGACCTCGTTGCCGATTCCCTGGGTGACGTAGGCCTCGTCCTCAGGTCCGATGTGTTCGAACGGCAGCACGGCGACCACCTGATCGGACCCCATTGAACCGGTGGAGCCCCTTCCGAAACCGAGCCAGAGGCCTCCAGCCACGATCAGGGCGATGGCCCCGCCGAGGATGAGTTGGGTTCGCCGCCGCAACCGTGGGGTTGCCGAAAGGCGGCGGACCGGACCCGTCGCTCCGTCACAGGCAGCCAGCAGATCAGCCACCGAACCGAACCGGTTCGCCGGGTCCTTCGCCAAGGCGGTCCGAATCGCCAAGGCCACTGGCAACGGCACGGCCGGCCGGATGCTCCGGAGGTCCGGGGCCTCCTGGGTGGCGAGTTGTGACAGGACCGCAAAGGCGCTCCCGCCCTGGAAGGGGGGCCGCCCGGCGAGCATCTCGTAGAGCACGCAGCCGAGGCTGTAGACATCGGTCCGGTGATCAATCCCCCGCCCACCAGCCGCCTGCTCCGGACTCATGTACGCCGGGGTACCGATGGCCAACCCGGTCGCCGTCAGTTGCTCCCCGCCGGCAAACGCGGCCGCGTAGGCAATTCCGAAATCCGTCACGACCGCCACGCCGCCGGAGAGCATGATGTTCTCGGGCTTGAGGTCGCGGTGCACCACCCCCTGGGCGTGGGCATGGGTCAGGGCCTGGGAAACCTCCCGCCCGATCTGGAGGACCTCATCGACCGGCAGTTGGCCGTCGCGGGTCAGATGTTCCCGGAGCGACTGTCCGTCCACGAAGGGCATGGTATAGAACAGCAACCCGTCCACCTCTCCCGACCCATACACTGGCAGGATGTGGGGGTGGCTCAGGTTGGCCGCGATCCGGATCTCCCGGGTGAAGCGCTCGCCCCCGAGCATGGCCCCGATCTCGGGCCGAAGCACTTTCATCGCGACCCGACGATCGTGCTGCAGGTCGATCGCTTCGAACACCGTCGCCATCCCACCCTGCCCGACCTGCCGGTTCACGGTGTACCGACCGGTGAGACCGGCTGTCAGCCGGGTGATCGTCCGCGCCGCGTCGTCCATCAGCTTGGGCCTGTCTCGGGATGCGCCCGGAGCCGGGCCAGCAGGGCCTCACCGTCCGGCGCCCCGAACCCCGTGCAGGGGTCCCAGCCGGGACCGGCCTGATAGGACACCACCTTGCCGTTGCTGATGTCGTTGTTTCCGGAGACCACATCCCGGCAACCACCGGCCGGGCCCTGATCGTAGAGCCAGTGGTTCAGGCCAGCCAGTGGATGTCCGAGGGCTGCCTGGATCCGGATCAGAAGGGAGGCCCAGAGTGGCGTTGCCGCACTGGTCCCTCCGCCGGCCAGGTCCTGTCCACCGACCACGAGGTGAACCCCGGACTCGAACGCCGCGTTGGCCGCGACATCCGGCAGCCAGCGCCCGGAGAAGGCGGCGGGGATGGAAGGGGCCAGCCAGGTGCCTTGGGCGCCCGGGCGGCGCAACGAGTCTTGAAAGGCCGGCCGCGGGAAAAAGCCGCTCATCCCACCACCGGACGCGACCGTCACCCCCAATAGCTTCCCATTCCAGGCCAGATCGGTCGTGGCCGCGTCGCACTCCACGATGGTGGTGCCGCCGCAGGCGAGAACCGCCGGGCTCGAGGCGGGGAAGTGCGCGTTGGCCGGGGGCGCCACATTGGGATGCCAGTCCCCCGCTGACCCCCAGTCGCCCGTCGAACAGACGACGGTCACCCCTTTCCGGGCCACGGCGGTCAGCGCGTTGTGAATCAGCCGAAGATCCTCAGCCCCGAAGGCGCACTCGCACTCACTCCAGCTGACGGAAAGCACCGCGGGGAGTGGGGCCACCGGTGCGCCGCCGGCATACCCTTCTCCGATGACTTCGTAGAGCGCCCGCCGCCAACCGTCGGTCCCGGGCGAAGCAAAGTAGACCGCCACGGAGGCCCCTCCCCCCAGTGCCGCCACCAGCTCGAGATCCATGGTGACTTCCATCGAACCGAGAAAGGCGTTGAAGTCTGGTTCCGCCGCTTTGGCGAAATCACTCAGCGAAGCCGCCTCCTGCCAGGCCAGCGCAATCCGCTTCATCTTGTCGCCCGAAAGCGGCGCATTGCGGCCATGGATGCCACTCCCCCCGGGCACCTCGATGTCCCGGATCGGCGGCAGGGAGAGGCCGAGGCGTTGGGCGAATCCGGTCAGGTCCTCCTGGTTGTATCCCCCGCCGAACTGGAGCAGCCCGATCGTCAGTGCCGAAGCGTCCTGGGCAGGGAACCGGTAATGCTCGGCCAACTGCCCAGGAGTGTACCTGGGAGCGATGCCAGCGAGGCCAACTCTTGGGGTGTGGAGCGGGACGCTGTCGAGACCCAGCACTCCGTCCACGGTCGAAGCGAGTTCCCGGGGGATGCGAACCGGCCCGTCGTGGGCGTGGTAGCTCCCGGCCTCCGACGCGAAATGATGAAGCTCCACTCCGAAGGCGCCCTCC
>CAYINH010000103.1:0-8339 GCA_964364615.1 uncultured Gemmatimonadaceae bacterium | reverse complement strand
GCCGCGATCGCAACCTGCTCGGCATGCTGAGCGACCTGCTCGGCGCCTCGGCGGCCGGCCTCCGGAACCTGCTGCTGATTACCGGCGATCCACCCAAGATGGGGCCCTACCCCGATGCCACGGCGGTCTTTGACATCGACAGCATCGGGCTCACCAACCTGGGGTCCCGGCTCAATCGCGGGCTCGACCCGGGCCACAATGCGATCGGGGCACCGACCCGGTTCGTGGTGGGGGTGGGGGTCAATCCGACGGCGCCCGATCTGGACCGGGAACTGGCCCGATTCGCCTGGAAGCTCGAGGCCGGGGCGGAATTCGCCGTCACCCAGCCGGTGTTCGATCTGGACCAGTTCGACCGTTTCCTCACCCGGGTCGAACCGCACGGCGTGCCGATCATCGCCGGGATCTGGCCCCTGGTGTCACTCCGGAATGCGGAGTTTCTCGCCAACGAGGTGCCCGGCGTTACCGTCCCGGAGGCCATCCTGGCCAGAATGCGCCGGGCGAGCGACGGGGGACGCGAGCAGGCCCTCGCCGAAGGGGTGACGATTGCCCGCGAGATGCTGGATGCGGTCCGGGTCCGGGTCCGAGGGGCCCAGGTCTCGGCCCCGCTGGGGCGGGTCCCGGTCGCGCTGGAGGTGCTTGCCTGAGGCGGGAACCAGCCCTGATGCTTATTTTATGGAAGAACCCTGAGGACGTTTCAGCCCGTAGGAGTCCGAATGACCGAGATTGCCACCAGCGCGCAGCCCCTGACCGTCCTCTCCGAAGAAGAGGGGATGTTCCGCGACGCGGTCCGCGATTTTGCCCAGTCGGAGATCAAACCCCATGTCGAGGCGATGGATGAGGCGGGGAAGTTCCGCCCCGAACTGATCCGCCAGTTCTTCGAGATGGGTCTCATGGGCATCGAGATCCCGGAGCAGTACGGCGGAGCGGGGGGTTCGATCTTCCTCACCGTCCTGGCGATCGAGGAACTGGCGCGGGTGGACGCCTCGGCGGCGATCTACGTGGACGTCCAGAACACCCTGGTCAACAACGTCTTCCTGCGCTGGTCCGCTGACGAGCAGAAGGCGGCGTGGCTGCCCCGGATGTCCACCGGTCTGCTGGGCGCCTTTGCCCTGTCCGAGCCGGGGAGCGGGAGCGACGCCTTTGCCCTGGCCTGCAAGGCGGAAGACCAGGGAGATCACTGGACCCTGACCGGCACCAAGTTCTGGATCACCAACGGGGCTGAGGCGGATGTCTTCATCGTCTTCGCCAACGCCGACTTCTCCCAGGGCTACAAGGGAATTACCGGCTTCATCGTCGAACGTGACACCCCGGGGTTTGCGGTCGGCAAGAAGGAGAGCAAGCTCGGGATTCGAGCCTCCAGCACCACCGAGTTGATCCTGGAGAACTGCCAGGTCCCCAAGGCGAACATGATCGGGCCGGTGGGCAAGGGATACAAGATTGCGATCGAGACCCTGAACGAGGGCCGGATCGGGATCGGGGCCCAGATGATCGGGATCACCCGGGGTGCCCTGGACGCGGCCATCCAGTATGTCCAGGAGCGGAAGCAATTCGGCAAGGCCATCGCCGAGTTCCAGGGGGTCCAGTTCCAGATCGCCCAGGCCGCCACCGAGCTTGAGGCGGCCCGGCTCATGGTCTACAACGCGGCCCGGCTCAAGGACGCGGGTCAGCCCTTTGCCCATGAGGCGGCCATGGCCAAGCTGTTCGGTTCCCAGGTGGCCAACCGGGTGACCGGCCTCTGCGTAGAGCTGTTTGGCGGATATGGCTACAGTCGGGAGTATCCGGTCGAGAAGTTCTACCGGGACGCCAAGATTGGCGCGATTTATGAGGGGACCAGCAACATGCAGTTGCAGACCATCGCCAAGATGCTCCTCAAGTAATCACGGAGGATTCAGTCTTTCCCTTGATGTGGCGCCGTTTCCGGGGTCTCGCCTCCGCTTTGCTGGTCCTGGCCCTGGCCGGGACCGCTACGCTTTCTGCCCAGCAGAAGACGGCAACTCCCGCCAGCCTGCAATCCCAGTTGGACGACTGGTTCCGCCGGGCGGCCCGGGCGGCGCCCGGTCAGTGGGGGGTGGCCGTGGGGGATGAGACCGGCCGGCTGCTGTGGAGTGTCAACGCCACTCTGCCCCTGATCCCCGCCTCAACCGTCAAGCTCTTCACCACCGGATTTGCCCGAACCATCCTCGGACCCGAAGCCCGGCAGGTCACCCGGGTGGTGGGCACCGGGTACGCCGACCCGGAATCGGGGACCTGGATCGGGAGCTGGGCGCTTGAGCTCAACGGTGACGTGACCCTTGAGCGCCCCATGCGTTCGGGGCCGATGCTTCGCGACCTGGCCGCGCAGCTGGCCGACCAGGGGGTCCGCCGACTGCTGGGGCCGCTGACGCTCCAGAGCGGATCGGGCGACGCCGAGAGTTCCTTTCCGAGTGTCTGGGCAAGTCGCCATAAGGGACGGAGTTTTGCGCCGCTGATCGGGGCCGTCATGCTCAATGAAGGGCTGGTCAGTTTCAACCTCACTCCCGCCAGGGTCGGCCAGGCGCCGTATGTCTCCGCCTCGTCCCCGGAGGGACTCGAACACCTGGTGACGATCACCGCCAAGACCGTCAGCGGTCGCCGCGATCGACTGCGGATCCGCGTCGCTCCCGGCGGGAGGTACCTCGTCTCCGGCATGATCGGCGCCAACGCCCGGGTGCGCCGGTACGCCGGTACCGCTCGGAATGCCAGGGCGGTCCTTGAAGCCACTTGGCAAAGCGCGTTGCAGACCGCGGGGATCGAGTGGATTCAGACGCCAGCCCTGACCTCCGCCTCCAGCACCTTCGGTCAACTGACGATGGCCGAAATCGTGTCGGCCCCGCTCGATTCGATCGCGGCGGAGGTCAACTCCCGAAGCCTGAACATCGGGGCCGAGTCCTTGCTGCGCTGGGCGGGTGGGACGATGGAAGAGGGAGCCCGGAAACTGACCGAGCACGTGCGGATGGTGACCGGGGAGGATATCGGCCTCCATCTGGTGGATGGCAGCGGGCTCTCCACCGATGACCGGGCATCGGCCTATACCTTCTTGAAGTACCTGGTCCGATTCCCCGCCACCAGCCAGGGGCACAACTTCCCGCTTCTGCTGCCGGCCAACGGGGATGGCACCCTCAGGAAGCTTTCCGGGACGGCCCTCGGCCAGGGCGTCGTCCGGGCCAAGACCGGCACCCTGGGGAACGTTTCGAGCCTGGTGGGCTACCTGGGCCACCGGGATGGCATGCTGGTGGTCTCGGTGCTGTACAACGGGCGCAGGGTCTACGCGGCCAAGCAGCAGCAGTGGGCCCTGTTCAAGACCCTTGGGGCGCAGGGCACGCCGGTCTTCCAGGACGTCCTCAGCGAAGAGGTCCTCGGCGGCGAGGATCGGACCGTCCCGCCCCGCTGACCGTCAGCTGATCGTGCGGAGCCGCTCGGCGGCCGCGACCAGCAGATCGTCTGTCTTGCAGAAGGCAAACCGCACCACTCCCCGACCCAGCGATGGCTCCCGGAAGAAACTCGACCCCGGCACCGGGGCCACGCCGATCTCCCTGGTCAGCCACTCACTGAAGGCCACGTCGTCGAGCTCACTCAGACCGGTGAAGTCGGCCAGTACGTAGTAGGCGCCTTCCGGCGGAATGCAGCGGAACCCCGACTCCTGGAGAGCGCCACAGAGCAGGTCTCGACGAACGCGATACTCCTCGGACATCCCGGTGTAATAGCTGGCCGGGAGTCGTTCCAGCGCCTCGCCGACCGCCTCCTGGAGCGGGGCCGGCGCACCAACAGTGAGGAAGTCGTGCACCTTCCGGATCGCTCCGGTGACCGCCGCCGGTGCCACGATCCAGCCGATCCGCCACCCTGTCACACTGAAGGTCTTGGAGGCGCCACTGATGGTAATGGTGCGCTCCGCCATGCCGGGGAGGGTGGCGATCGGGATGTGGGCCCCCTGGTACCGGATGTGTTCGTAGATCTCGTCGGTTACCGCCCAGGCGTCGTGCCGGCGGCAAAGTTCGGCGATCCCCTCGAGTTCGGCCAGCCTCAGCACCCGGCCGGCGGGGTTGTTGGGAGTGTTGACGATGATGGCTCGGGTCTTGGCGGAACAGGCGGCGGCCAGCCGGTCAAGATCGAGGGGCTGGCCGGGCTGCAGGGGCAGATAGACCGGGGTCGCCTCGCAGAGCACCGCGTCGGGGCCGTAGTTCTCGTAGAACGGTTCCATCACCACCACTTCATCGCCCGGATTGACGACCGCCATCAGCGCGGCCACCATCGCTTCGGTGGCGCCGCAGGTGACTGTCAGGTGGGCCTCGGGATCAACCTCCATCCGGTACCAATCGGCGTAGCGGGCGGCGAGGGCGTCGCGCAGGCGCTTGGCGCCCCAGGTGATGGCGTACTGATTGATGTCGGCGTGGATGGCGCGGGCCGCGGCTTCTTTGAGCAGGTCGGGCGTCGGAAAGTTGGGAAACCCCTGGGCCAGATTGATCGCGCCATGCTCGGTGGCCAGCCGGGTCATCCCGCGAATCACGGATTCGGTGAAGCGGTGGGTCCGGCGGGCGGTGGCTGCCACAGTCATGAGACGCTGGCCTGAAGAGGGAGCGGGAAAGTAAGTTGATCCGATGACCGAGTCATCTCTTGTCTCGAGCCGGCTGGCGGGAGAGTAGCGGATCAGGGGTCTTTCGACTCCTCCTCGGGCGGTTGCCAGAGGGCCAGCACGTTGCCGTCCGGGTCCTCGATCATCGCCATGATGCCGAACGGCATCTGGGTCGGTTCCTGTCGGAAGGTGACCCCCTTGGCGTGCAGGTCCCCGCAGACGTGGAGCAGGCCGTCCACCTGGAAGGTCAGGCCGGTTTCCCGACCCACCATGGACTTGGCCGCGTCATGGTTGGCGGGGTGGACCCCGATCCGGATCCCCTGGGCTTCGAATTCAGCCCCGAACGATCCCTTGGCTCCGAGGACCAGCCCCAGGGTATCCTGATAGAACGCCACGGCCCGGTCCAGATTCCGGACGAAGATTGCGACACTGTACAGTGAAACCGCCACGGTTGCTCCTCAACGCTTCAGGCGGGGACAACCTACTGCCAGCCCAACCGCTCGTGCAAGGAACCGCCATGCCCTCCCGGTCATTCCAACGATGAGCGCCGGCGCGACCGACGGGATGAACGAGCACATCCCCGTCAAGCGATTCTATCAGGGCCTGGAGTGCAGGTACGGGCTGGTCAAGGCGCTGACCAAACCGGGGATCAGCTGACCGAGCTACTCCATCTTCCGGGCCGAGGCCAGCTCGGGAATCGCGGCCGCGTTGACCGTGTCGCCACTCCGGGTGATGATCCGCCGGTGGTAGTCGATCTGGCCGAGGTGATAGCCCAGATGGGACGAGAGGTGCATCAGAAAGTCCATGGTGTTGACCGTCATCTTGCCGAGTGGCATCGGGTAGTTGGCGTCGAGCAGCTCCTGGGGCAGCACGGGAACCACCCGCTCCACGTCGGCGACGGCCCGGTCGAGTTCGGCCAGAATCTCGGCCCGGGGAATATCGCGCGCCCCGAATTCGCTCTCCCGATCCCGCTGGTAACCGCCCCCACCCAGCACCGCGCCGATGAAGTGCCGGATGTTGCCGGCCAGATGTCTGGCCAGCACCCCGGCGGGGTTGGTGATTCCCTCGGGAGTTCGCCACAGGTCGGCGTCGTCAGGGTAGGCTTCGACTTCCCGTCGCACAGCTCGGAGGTCCCGGGCCAGTATCGCTGCCAGATACAGTGCGGACATGGTTAACCTCCCTGATTCGGTCTAGTCTGCTTCGACCCAGTGGACTGGATCCCCGACGGAGATCTCCCCGTCGTCGAGGATCTCGGCAAACACTCCCCCCCGCCAATCCCGCCGCATCGCGGCGGTCAGCCCAGGCACCGCTGCGTCCATCTGCTCGCAGGGCCTGGTCTCGCCCCAGACCTTGAGCCGGCAGCCACCCACCCTCAGGACCCGCTCCCGCGTCTCCTTCAGATCGATCCCCGACACCAGCAGGTTGGCCCGCCGAGCAGAGGGAGGCAGGTCAGCGCCCACCTCAGCCATCAACTGCTCCCAGACGGCCCTGTCGATCAGGGTCACCTGGCGCTTACCGCCCTGATCGGGACTCCCCACGATTCCGGAACCCGCCTTGAGCGCCACACTCGACCGGGGATCCATCTGCCCGCCCCGCACCCGCTTGGTGTAGATCGCTTCCAGCTTCCCGACGTGAATGGAGGAACTCATGGGGTGGGCATCGGGTTGCCGGGTCGCTCGTTGTCCCAGGTGACGGCCGTGGTCCACCAGCGGGCCCCGTCGAAATAAAGCTGGACACTGTTGATCCCGCGCCCTGTCACCGGGCCATCCGGCGTGTGGCGATACTGGTAGCTGCTCCAGACGTGCGCCATGTTGCCGACCCGGTCCACCTGCTTCGAGGTCTCGATCTCGCCGCTGATGACATCGTAGCAGGCGGCCATGATCCCGTCGAGAGTTCCGACATCGTCCGGTCGAGGGGAGACCGACTGAGCCGGCCCGGGGTGGAGATGGTCAGGACCATGAAGAACAGAATGAGTGGAGTACCCATGCTCTCGCTGTGGGAAGACACGGCCGCTCTCGATGACTTTGCAAGATGCCCCCGGGTTCGGCCTGGGGCCAGTCCCCGGCTTGCCCGGTCTCTCGGGGGACAGCACCTTCAGGCCAGACCCCCAGCGATGGAGATCCAGATGAGGCACCGCTGTTCGGCTCTCCTGATGATGCTGGCCTCCCCGATGGCCGTTCTGGCCCAGCCCCCGCATCGGCCAGTCGAGGAGCGGGTCGAGGTCCGGCGCACGGCCTTCGGGGTCCCCCACCTGCTGGCCGCCGACCTGGAGGCCCTTGGCTTCGGATTGGCCTGGGTTCAGCTGGAGGACTATGGGACCCGGCTGGCGGTCAACATGGTCCGGGCCCGAGGAGAGATGGCCAGGGTTTTCGGACGGGATTCGATCGAGTCCGACTTCATCCGCCAGCAGACCCACCAGCAGACCGCTGCGACCTGGAACCGGGTGCCGGCGGACGTCAGGAAGCTTTACGACGGATTCGCGGCCGGGGCCAACCGGTACGTCAGCCTGCACCCGACCGAGTTCCCCCAACACCTGAAGCCCGAGTTCACCGGAGTCGATGTGGCAGCGCTCTGGGTGGAGACGGGGCCCTGGCAGTCCGCCCGCTCGTTCCGCAACCGACTTGAGGCCGAGCGGCGGGCCCGGGCCGACTCACTGCGCCGACTGGGCGAGGGATCCAACGCCTGGGCCTTCGCCCCCAGTCGGACCACCTCCGGGCGGGCCATCCTGCTCCGCAACCCTCACCTCGACTGGGATGCCGGATACTACGAGGTCCACGTTACGGTGCCCGGCGTGCTCAACTTCTATGGTGACTTCCGGGTCGGGTATCCCTTCTTCAACAACGGCGGGTTCAACGACTGGCTGGGATGGGCCACCACCAACAACGCTGTCGACAACGACGAGGTCTACGCCTTCGAGGCCGACTCCACTCGGGCTGACTACTTTCTGCTCGACGGGGAATCCATCCCGCTGACCTCCACCCTGGTGACCGTCGGGTATCGCCACCGGCAGGGGCTGGCCACCGAAACCCGGCAGTTCTGGTCCTCACCGATCGGTCCGGTGGTGGACCGGAGCGACGGGAAGGTCGTCGTGATCAAGGCCGCCGGGTGGCAGGAATACCGGAAGGGGGAGCAGTTCCTCCGAATGATGCAGTCCCGGAACCTGGAAGAGTGGAAAACGGCGATGCGGATCCGGGCGGCCACGGCGTCCAACTTCACCTACGCCGATCGGGACGGGAACATCTACTACGTCTGGAATGGCAGTCTTCCCGATCTGCCCCTTCCCTCGGGCGGGGACACTGTGGCCGTCTCGGCCCGGAGCCGCGCCGACGTCTGGCAGGACCTGGTTCCCTTCGACAGCCTGCCGCAGGTCCTCAACCCGCCGCGGGGATACGTCATGAACTCCAATGACCCACCCCACTACACCTCGCTCGGCGCGATCCTCGACTCCACCCGGTACCCTGCCACGGTGTCCCGACCGGCGCTCGGACTTCGGGGTCAGTTGAGCCACCTGTTGGCCAACGAGCAGGAAAAGGTCTCCCTGGAGGACGTGGCCAGGCTCAAGCACAGTCCCCGGATGCTCGCCGGTGAACGGTTCACCAGCACGCTGGTGGAGGCGGTCCGAGCTGGACAGCCCTCGGTCGAGCTGGCGGCGGCCGCGAACCTGCTGGAATCCTGGGATCGAACCGTCCAGGCCGACGCCCGGGGAGCGGTGCTGTTCGAGGCCTGGTACAACCGATATCTGGCCGACGAG
>CAYINH010000102.1:0-8340 GCA_964364615.1 uncultured Gemmatimonadaceae bacterium | reverse complement strand
GTGAATATGCCGCCGATCTTCGCGGAGGTGGGCGGTGATCCCGTCGGCTCCGGCGGCTTCGCAGAGGCGGGCCGCCGCGGCCGGATCAGGCTCGTCGGTACGCCGTGCCTCCCGGAGGGTGGCCACGTGATCGATGTTGACGTACAACCGGATTGGCGTCATTGCTCGGTGGTTTCGCGCCGGTTAGCTTGCTCCGGACCCCTCCGGATCGAGTCTGGTATGCGACCTCTCATGCTTCTCCCGCTCGCCGCGCTGGCGATCGCCTGTGGTGGTGCCGGGCCCCGATCCGCCACTCCCGAACTCGGCCCCACGTTCGCGATCGAGCAGTTCTTGCGAGCCGCGGCCGACAGCAACCTGAGCCAGATGGCGGAGCTCTGGGGCACTGGCGCCGGATCGGCCGCCCGGACCGGTCAACCTCAGGACTACCGGCGGCGGATCCAGATCATGCACGCCTACCTCAAGGGCAACACGGCAAAGGTACTCGGGGTCCGCGAAGATAAGGGAGACAGGGTCGTCATGGTGGTGGAACTGACCCGCCCCGGCTGCCGTCGCCAGGTCCCCTTTACCGCGATCCGCCGGGGTGAGACGGAATGGCTGGTGTCAGCGGTTGATCTGGCCGCCATCGGGGCGCCCGGCGCCCGATGTACCGGCGACGCGCCACCACCCGACCCACCCGTCTAGTCCCCGATCAGCCAGTCAGCTCGATCAGGATGCCAGCGGTGGTCTTGGGGTGGACGAACGCGATCCGCCGCCCCCCCGCGCCGGTCCGAGGGACCTTGTCGATCAGCCGATAGCCGCCTGCCCGACAGGCCTCAAGCGCCGCGTCGAGATCCGGCACTCGGTAGCAGATATGGTGAATCCCCGGTCCCCGCCGGGCCAGGAAGCGGGCGATGGGGCCATCCGGTGTGGCGGGTTCGAGCAGTTCGATCTCGGAGGGTCCGAAGGTCAGCGAGACGATGGTGGCGCCATCGGCCGATTCGGGCGGATGCGGCTCGAGGCCGAGAACGTCACGGTAGAACGCCAAGGCCTCGGTGATCGAGGGCACGGCGATCCCGATGTGGGCGATGGTGGCGGAGGGAACCACAGGTGGCCTCGCGGAGTTTGTATCGTGGTATCTTTCGGCGACGATCGCCGGACTGGTGAATTCTACACTTTTCCGCCTCGGGGCACAGACCTCGGGCAGGAGATGGACATGGCAGAGAGCAAGCATACCCAAGTGGTGACCGACAACGATTTCCCGGCGGTGGTCGAGCAGGGGAAGGGACTGGTGCTGGTCGACTTCTGGGCCGAGTGGTGCGGGCCCTGTCGGGCCATCGCCCCGGCCCTGGAACAGCTGGCCCAGGAGTACCAGGGCCGGGCCACCATCGCCAAGCTGGATGTGGATGCCAATCCGCGGTCGCCGATGAAGTTCAACGTTCGTTCGATCCCGACCCTGCTGTTCTTCCGGGATGGCAAACACGTCGATACAGTGGTGGGCGCCCTGCCCAAGCCAGCCCTCGACGCCAAGATCCGGCAGCACCTCGCCGCCTGACGACCTGCCGGGGCGCCCCCAGGGCGCCCCGGATTCCAGGCCCCCGCTTCCCTCCCGGCACCAACCCTGCGAACCTCCATCCATGCCATGGGGGACGCTGTACATCGTTGCGACGCCGCTGGGGCACCTCGGTGACCTGAGCGCCCGGGCGGGGAGCACCCTGACCTCGGTGCCGGTGGTCGCGGCCGAGGACACCCGGCGTACCCGTCAGCTGCTGAGCCATCTGGACGCGCATCCGCGATTGCTCAGCTATCATGCCCACTCCGAGCCTGGCCGTCTGACCGCCATCCTCGAGATCCTCCAGGGCGGGGAGGATGTGGCCCTGGTGTCGGATGCCGGCACGCCTGGCGTCAGCGATCCGGGGGCAGCCCTGGTCGCGGCGGCCCACGCGGCAGGGGCCCCGGTGGTACCGATCCCCGGAGGGTCCGCGGTGACCGCTGCCATCAGCGCCTCAGGGCTCGGCGGAGACCGGTATCTCTTTCTCGGGTTCCTGCCCCGGAAGGGGGCCGAACGCCGCCGGCTCCTCGAGCAGGCAGCCCGGTCGGAGTGGACGGTGGTGCTGTTTGAGGCGCCTCGCCGGGTGGTCGCCCTGCTGGACGACCTGGCCGAAGTCGCCGGTTCCGGCCGGAAGGTGGTGGTCGCCCGAGAACTGACGAAGCTGTACGAAGAGGTCCGGTCCGACACGCTGGAGGGGCACCGTGGGTATTGGACAGGACAGGAGCCCCGTGGCGAGTTCACGATTGTCCTGGCGGGAAGCGAGCCGGCAGCCGATCCGGCGCCGGAAGTTGACCCGACGGTGGCCGTGCGAGAATTGCTGGCCCAGGGCCTCTCCCCCCGGGCGGCGGCAGCCGAGGCGGCCCGACGGCTGGGTCTTTCCCGAAATGAGGCGTATCGACTGGTGATGGCGTGCAAGTAGTCCGCCGGGGATGGCTCGCCTTCGCTCTGGTCTGGGGGGCCGGGGAGTCAGTAGCCGCGCAGAGCCGGGTGACCATCGGTCGCCTGCAGTACGACGGAGGTGGGGATTGGTACGCCAATCCGTCGAGTCTGCCCAACCTGCTGAAGGAGATCGGCCTCCGAACCACCATTCCGGTGGAAAGCCGGGAAGTGGCGCTGACCCTGTCTGACGCCCGCCTCTGGGATGTGCCCTACCTCTATCTGACCGGTCACGGGAATCTCCGCTGGTCCGAGGCGGAGTTGGTCACCCTTCGTCGCTATCTGGCCCGGGGCGGCTTCCTGCACATCGACGACAGCTACGGGATGGATGAATCGGTCCGCCGGGAGGTCCTCAGACTGTACCCGGAAAACCCACTGGTCGAAGTTCCGCTGGAGCACCCCATCTATCAGGTGGTTTACCGGTTTCCACGCGGGCTCCCGAAAATCCACGAGCACGACAACAAGCCGGCCCAGGGTTTCGGGATCTTCCTCGACGGCCGCCTGGTGCTCTTCTACTCCTACCAGTCCGATTTGGGGGATGGGTGGGAGGATCCTCAGGTGCACCGGGATCCCCCGGCCATCCGTGACGCCGCCATTCGGATGGGAGTCAACCTGGTAGCGTACGCCGTCGGGTTCGCTCGATGAACTCTTCCCGGACCGCCGACTCACTCGCCAGTCTGGCCTCGCCGGTCCGCCGATGGACCCTGTTGACGGGAGTCACCCTGGGTCTCGGTGTCGCCTGCTCGGGCTCGCGGGAGGCGCCTGGATCCTCCGCCTGCGCCTCGCGGCGACCGGCCCCACGGTGCTCACGGTCTGGGCTCTGCTCCTCGCCGGATCGGGACTGGTGGCGGGCTGGTGGTGGCGGGCGCGCCGAATGCTGGCGGGCCGGGCCTTTGCCGAGCGGCTTGAAGCGCTGGGGGTGGCACGGAGCGGTGCCCTGATTGCACATCTCGACCCCTTGGCGGGAGGGACCAGCACCCTTCTGGCGGCGCAGGCCGACGCCGCCAGCGCCGAGGACCTGTCGCGCGACGGCCCGCCCGCCGTGGCCCGTCTGATCGAACCGCTGCGCCGGCGGGTGCTCATGGTTTCGCTTGGCCTGTTGGTCGGCTTGACCGTCCTGGCCGCCGCCCGGCCACTTCGAGGTACCGGGCGCCTGCTCTGGCATCCGGGCCGGGCGCTGGAGACCTTCATGGCTCCGCTGGTCCTCACGGCCGATCGGGAGGTCGTCAGCCGGGGAGAGTCCGTGGGACTCACGCTCTATGCCGCCGGCCAGCGAAGCGCCACCCTTTCCTACCGGAATCCAGGCCAGCCCTGGGCCTCGGTTCGGGTGGCCCTCGATTCCACGGGTCGGGCGGACACGACGCTGGCCGGCCTGGAGGCCGATCTGCATCTGCTGCTGTCGAGCGGGACCCGGACCTCCGACACGCTGTTGATCAGAGTTCGCCTTCCCGCCTTCCTCGGCAGCCTGGCCCTGACCGCACGGTATCCCCGGTATCTCCGCCTGGACGACGAGACGTTCGTCTGGAACGGTGAACCGGTGGCGCTGCCGGAGGGCACGGTGGTGGAGACGGAAGGGATCAGTTCCGTGGCGCTGGCTTCGGCCATCTGGATCGGGCCCGGCGGACCGGATACCCTCGGCGTGACCGGGACCCGGCTCCATGGCCGATGGACGCCCTCCGCCTCGGGGGAGTACCAACTGATCCTGGCGGCGGCCGCGGGCCAGCTGTTCGGGGATGACCTGGTCCGCCTGCAACTGACCGTCGTGCCGGACAGCGCGCCTCAGGTGGACCTGCTGGTTCCGGGAGTCGACACCCTGCTGCCTGCCGACTTCCGAGTGCCCCTGGTGGCGGATGTCCGGGACGATCACGGGCTGGCCCGGGTCGAGGTCAGGTTGCGGCGCACCGGGCGATCCCGGATCGAGTTGCAGCCGATGGCGCTCCCCGCCGATGGGGTTCCGAGTGCGCTGGTCACCGCCGCGCTCGATCTGGCCAGCTGGGACCTGGTGGCCGGGGACACGGTCTGGTATCAGGTGGTGGCGGTGGATCGGAGCCCGGCGGGACGGACCGGGCGCTCCAGGGAGTTCCGGCTGGTGGTCCCGACCCGGGCCGATCAGCGAGAGGCACAGACCGGGGCCACCAGGCAGGCCCAGGCCCGGCTCGACTCCCTGGTCGACGCCGCCCGTCGACTGCAGCAGGAGACCGAGGCCCTGGCGGCGCAGCGCAACCGGAACGCTCCCGCGAAGGGCGAAGCCGCGCTGGGGTTCGAGGAGGTGCGGCGGGCCGAGGAGGTGGCCGGTCGTCAGGACGAGCTGATGGCCGAGGCAGAAGCCCTGCAACAGACCCTCGATGCGCTTCGAGAGGCGGTGGAGCAGGGCGGCCTCGAGGACTCGACCCTGGCGGCGCGACTCCGTGAGCTGAGCGAACAGCTGGCTCGGGCGCTGAGTCCCGAGCTGCGCCAGCGTCTGGCAGAGCTTCAGCAGGCCCTGAAGAATCTCGACCCCCAGGCGGCTCGGGATGCGCTGCAGCGACTCTCTGAGGCGCAGAAGGAACTCCGGGACGCCCTCGCCCGCAGTCAGGAACTCTTCAAACGCGCTGCCCTGGAAGGCGACCTGGCTCAGCTCGAACAGACTTCCAGGGAGCTGGCGTCGGAGCAGGGGAACTGGAACGAACAGGTGGGTCAGGGCGACTCCACCCGGGCCGCGGCCCAGGAGGACGTGCTGGCCCAGCGGGCCGACTCGCTGGCCGGTGGGCTCGACCAGGCCGCCGGCCAGATGGACGCCGAGCAGAGTCGTGAAGCCATGGAACAGTCGGCGGAGAAGGCCCGGGAAGCGGCCGCCAGGATGCGGCAGGCTGCAAAGTCGGCCCGGAAGGGCGAGCGTCAGCAGGCCCGCCAAGCCGGGCAGTCGGCGGAGTCGATGATGCAGGAGGTCGGGGAGCAGACCGAGGCCCAGCGCGAGGAGCAGCAGGATGCCTGGCGGGAAGAGGTGATGCGGGCCCTCGACCGCGCTCTGGCCGAGACCGCGCGCTTGAGCCGCGAACAGCTGGCGGTCGAGGAAGACTTCCGGCGCGCGGCGGGGCTGAACGGGACCCGGCGCCAGCAGTCCGGGATCGAGGAGAGCATCCAGCAGGTGCTCGAACAGGTCCGTGAGGTCAGCGGGAAGAACGCCTTGGTGTCTCCCCAGATCGCCGTGGCCCTGGCGGTGGCCCGGCGCCACATGACCCAGGCGAGGGAAGCCGTGTCCTCGGCCAGCGCCAATCCGCGCGAGGCGGCGGACCAGGCGGCCCAGGCGGTGGATGCGCTCAATGTGGCGGCCTTCGCGATGGTCCGGTCCCGGGACGACGTGAGCGGGGCGGGCTCAGGATCCGGGATGGCGGAAGCCATGGAGCGGATCAGTCAGGCCGCCCAGCAGCAGGGGCAGATGGCGCAGCAGGCGGGGAGCATGCTGCCGCAGGCGGGGATGTCGGCCATTCAGATGGAATTGCAGCGGATGGCTGCCCGGCAGCAGGCCATGGCACAGGCCCTGGAGCGGATGCGCGCCGAAGGGCAGATCCCGGGCGCCAAGGAGCTGGCCGACGAGGCGCGGGAGCTGGCTCGGCGCCTGGATGCCGGCCAACTCGACCGGGAAACTGTGGAACGGCAGGAGAGACTCTTCCGCCGGATGCTCGACGCCGGTCGGACCCTGGAAGGCGAGGAGCAGGACCATCAGAAGGAGCGGAAGAGCACCACCGCCAAGGAGGGAGAATGGAGTCTGCCTCCTGCCCTCGCCCGCCGGTTCGGGGGTAGTGGCCTGCGACTGCCGTCGTGGGAGGAACTGCGCCGGCTCCCCCCGGAGGAACGACGCCTGGTCACCGAGTACTTTCGGCGCATCTCCCCGGGAGGAGCTCCATGAGGGGGTGTCTTTCGTTGATCCTCTGCCTCCTGCTGGGAATCGTCGGGACATCCCAGGGCCAGGAACCCGATCTTCGCACCGCGCTCGATCTGGAGCGCCGGGGCAACTACTCGTCGGCCGCCCAGGCGTACCAGCTGGTGCTTGAGGCTCGCCCCAATCATGTCACCGCCTTGCTGGGACTGGAGCGGACCCTGGGCCAGCTGGCGCGCCCGGAAGCGATGACGGGACCGGCGATGGCCGCCCTCGCGGTCGCAACCCATGACCCGGTCGTGTATGGCGTGGCGGTTCGGGCGTGGACCGCGGCCCATCAACCTGACTCGGTCAGTCGATTGGTCGATCGCTGGGCGGGGATCGAGCCCGGCAGCGAAGCGCCCTATCGGGAATGGGGATTTGCGGCCCTGACGATTCGTGATCGGCTGGAAGCCAAGCGGGCCTACCTCCGGGGCCGGGCGCTCCTCGGTCCGCCGGCGCTGGCGGCGGAGTTGGCGCAGCTGGCGACTCTGGAGGGTGACTACCCGACGGCGGCGGCCGAGTGGGTCCTCGCCATGGAGGAGGTGCCGGGGTATCGCAGCTCCGCGGTGGGCGTCCTCAGCCAGGTTCCCCCCGATCGACAGGCGGCGATCCTGGCCCAGCTCGGCCGGATGGAGCGGGCCTCCGCGCACCAGCTCGCGGCCGCGCTCGCGGTACGTTGGGGCGGTCCAGCCCGCGGCTACGATCTCCTGGCCCGGCGACTGCCCGACGGCACTGAGGGCGTGGCGGCGTTGCATGATTTCCTCGACGAGCTGCGGCTGGGCGGCGGCGCCAGGATCGCGTCGGCCCGGGGCCGGGCTCTCGAGCGACTCGCTGACTACTCCGGCGAAGATCGTCCCCGCTGGCTGTCGGAGTCCGCCAGAGCCTATGCCGAAGCGGGTGACCAGGCCTCGGCCAGGCGCGTGCTGGCTCGCCTGGCCAGCGATCCGTCCGCCTCGGCCTCGATGGCGGGCACCGCGGCCGCGACCCTGGTCGGAGTGCTGATCGCCGAAGGTGATCTGGCGCAGGCCGAAGAACGGTTGGCGCCGCTGGGCGCTCCGGTCGACCTCGAGGAGCGCGAGCGGCTGGGCCACGCCCTGGCGATGGCGTGGCTGCGGACCGGGGCCGTCGATCGCGCGGAGCGACTGCTGGCGGCGGACAGCAGCATGGCCGGCGCTGGAATCCGGGGGCGGGTCCGGCTGGCCCGGGGAGATCTGCGCGGTGCCACCACCGATCTGATGGGCGCCGGTCCCTACTCGGACGATCGGGACGATGCCACGGAGCGTGCTTCGCTGTTGGCCGTGGTGCAGATGATCGATCAGGACTCGTTGCCCGGCCTTGGTCAGGGCTACTTGGCGCTGGTCCGGGGTGATTCGGGCGCCGCAGCCGCCCAGTTCGAGCGCACCGCCCGCAGCCTCTCTCAGGAGCGTGGGGGTGGGGAACTGCTGCTCTGGGCGGGACGACTGTTGTCCTCCAGTGATCCGCCCGAGGCTGAGCGGCTCCTCCGGGAGGCGGGAGAGGGGAGCTCTCCGGCGGCATCCGCGGCGGCCGGGCTTGAGCGCGCCAGCCTGATGCTCCGTCGGGGGGCCGTGGCGGAAGCCATCCCGCTGCTCGAGGGCGTGATCCTGGCCTTTCCCGGCAGCACCGTCGCTCCCCAGGCGCGGCGGCTGCTCGATCAGGCGCGGGGCGGGATCCCGGCGCGATGAAGCGACGCGACTGGTTCGGGATGGTCGGTGCCGCCGCGCTCTGGCCCGTCTGGCATCGGCCCGGTCGAATCCGGGCGCCCTCGTTTCTGATCCCGATGGACGACACCCAGTCCGATCACCTGAAGGCGTACGGGGTGACGTTCCGGGCCCTCGAACGGGGGGACCGCGCGGAGTGGCTCTTGAACTACCGGGGGGGCTCCTTCCTGGTTCCGGCGGCCGCCGACACCAGCCGGGATCTGACGCTCTCCGGGGTTCGGGCCGAGCCGGTGGAT